>JBOHYR010000017.1:0-50081 GCA_050737995.1 Rhodanobacteraceae bacterium | reverse complement strand
TGGCGGTTACCACCTTGGGTTGCGAGATGGTCTCGCTGCGGCCTTCCTGCTGCGCGGCGGTAAGTTCCAGGTTCAGCTGGTAATCGCGCCCCAGGATGCCGATTGCAAAGCCACTGCTCCCAGTGGTAGTCGACGGCAGATTCACGTTGAGGCCAGACGGGATCGTTACCGGGCTCGAAGCGCCGCCCGACAACAAGCTGTTCCAGTTGTTGGCGATGCTGGTCTGGGTGGTCTGGACGCCCGTGCCGCCGTTGCCGTCGGCGATGCTGCCGCCGAAAACCTGTGCGTGTCGGCTGTTGGTTCCTAGATTGAAACCACCGATGCCGAGCTGCGAGCCCAGTTCACGGGTGAAATTGTCGGTAGCGACCACCAGCCGCGATTCGATCAGTACCTGCTTGACCGGACGATCGAGTACCGACACCAGTTGCCGGATTTCCTGGACTTTTTCCGGAGTGTCGTTGACAAGCAGGGTGTTGGTGCGTTCGTCGAACGACACGCTGCCGCGTGGCGAGAGGAAGCCGCGCTCCGAACTGCTGCTGCCACCACCGCCGATATTGCCAGCCTTGGCGCCCGAGGTCAGCAAGTTGGCGATCTGCTTGGCACTCCCGTAATTGATCGGGATGTAATCGGTAACCAGTTGCGCACTGTTGAGTTCCTTCTGGCGCGCATCGGCGATGTTCTCTTCGTACTTGGCGATCTCGGTCTGCGGGGCGACCCAGATCACGTTGCCGTTCTGGCGCTTGGCCAGGCTCTTGGCACGGAGGATGACGTCCAGCGCCTGGTCCCACGGTACGTTGACCAAGCGCAGAGTCACGTTGCCCTGCACGCTATCGGACGCAACGATGTTCAGGTTGGACACATCGGCGAGGAGTTGCAGCACCGAGCGCACCGGGATGTCCTGGAAATTGAAGGTGACCCGGCTCCCCTTGTAGACGATTGGCTTCGGCGCGCCCAGCAGATCCGTTTCATTGGCCTTGGGCCGCGAGAATTCGACCACGTATTCGTTGCCGGTCTGATAGGACGCGGTCTGCACCACACCGCGGGTATCAACGTCGATCTTCGCACCGCCCGCCACGGCGTGGGTATTGACGCTGCGTACCGGCGTCGCGTAGCTGGTCACGTCGAGCCGGCGCGCCTGGGAGGCCGCAAGGTTGGCGCCGGCAACGTCGATGACCGTGTTGTCGCCCGAGGTATGCATGCTGGTCGCCGCACCCGACTGGCTGAATTCGATGACCAGCTTGCCCGCACCATGGTTGCCGCGCTGGAAATCGACCGAGGTGATGACATTACTGCCCGCCATCGCGGCCGCCTTGTCCGGGTCCGCGGTAGCAACCGCAAGCGCAGTCTGCGTTGGCGGCGGCGGTGGGGCAGTCGCCAAGGCCGGCGCCTGCGCCGGATCGGGCGCAGCGGTAGCCGTCGCACCAGCCATGCCATCACCAATCGTGACGATCACCCGATTGCCTTGGACATTCGTGACGTACGGAGATGGCTGGTTTAGATCGACGACCACGCGGGTGCGGCCATTGGCCTGGACGGCACTGACGGCTTGCGCCGTCCCCTGATCGAGGGTGTAGGCACGCCTGGCCAGACCGTTGGTCGTGTCTGCGAAGTCCATTGCGATGCGCGGCGGCGTGTTGGTGCTGAACGACTGCGGCGCCGCGGCGGGGCCGGAGAACGTGAGGGTTATTTGCACCTTGCCACCCGGCAGCGGCGATGCGCTGACGTTTTGCAAGGTATTGGCTGCCAGAGCAGGTCCCGCCACAAGCAGGATCAGCATCGCCAGCAACATCATCCATCCGCGTCCCGGTCGGGCGGGATCGCCGCTGGAGCGACCGATGAAGTGAGCAGGTTTGGTCATCATGAACGTAACCCCCGATGAATCGTCATTTGTCGCCCAGTGCGACGCTTGCGTCGCGTTCCATCCAGCCGCCCGAACCGTTCGGCACCAGTTCCACCAAGTCCACTTCACTGCCTGTGACTTGCATGACGTGACCGTAGTTCTGGCCCATGTAGTCGCCGACACGGACTTGGTGAATCACACCCTGCGGATCCTTGATCAACGCCTCGACGCTGCCCTTGGTGCCGATCGTCCCGACCATCTTCAGACTATCGAGCGGGAACGCTTCCAGCGGCTCGCGCGGCCGGTTCTGGTCCGGGTGTGGACCGCCCATATCATTGACATTGGCTTGCGGCGGCGCAGGTTCGAACGGATCGCGCTTGTCCTGATCCTGATAGATGAATGTCTCGAAGGTCTTGACCACAGGCAGCGGCGGCAGCGGCGCGCCCTTGCGCGCCCTGACCTGTGCGACCCAGTCGTGGAGGTCGCCCTGCCCGCTGCAGGCCGTAAGGCCAAGCAACATACCAAGAGTTGCGAAGGCAATGAGAATTCGGGTGGGTCGCATGATCACTTCCCCCCCTTCTTGGCTGGTTTCTTCTTGCCACCCTTCGATTCCTCGTCGCCGAGGTATCGATAGGTCTGCACCGTGCCCTCCAGCATCAATTGGCCACCGGGCGGGGGGGCGTTCTTGCCGCCACCCTTGGCAGCGCTGCGCAACGACACATCGTGCATGGTGAGGATGACGACGCGTGGCAGTGACGCGACGGTACTGATGAAGGTGCCGAACTGGTGATAAGTACCCTGCATCTTCAGGGCGATCGGCTGGATGGCGTAAAACTCCTTGGGAGTTTCGGGCAACGGCTTGAACAGGTCGGTCTCGATGCCCGCAGCCTGCGCCGTTTGGGAGATCGTGGTCAGCAGCGCCGGCATTTCAGTCTTGCTGGGCAATTCGCGGAGCATCTGGCTCAGCATCTCGTTCATCTGCGCGAGCTGGGCCTTGAGTGCGTCGAGGTTCACCACCTTCGCCTGCTTTTGCTCGAACTCCTGTTTCAACTTGACTTCCTGCTGCTGCGCGGAGGCCAGTGTTTCCTGTTGATTGCTGACGTAGAAATACCAGCCCACAAACAGGATCACGACGATCACGAGGACGATGAAAAAGTACTTGACGGACTTCGGCCAACCACCGACGTTGTTGCGATCGAGGTTGCGCAGATCATCGAAAAACTTCATGGTCTGGCCCCTCCCTTGGTCGTTGCTGCAGCGGGTGTTTGTGGTGCCTTGGTCTCCGGGGCGGATGCATTCGAGACCGCCGGGGGCGTGGCCGAGGGAGCCGCAGCAGGTGCAGACGCAGGCACGGGCAGCGTCGGATTCGCCGCTACCGCCGGACGATTCTGCGGCATGGCGGCCTCGGGAGCCTGTGCAACCGTGGACGCTGTCACTGGGGCAGCAACCGAGGAACCCGCCGCCGGGTTTGTGCCGCTCTCGCCGGACTTGGGTGTACCAAGTGTCACTACCAGTTCGAATTCGTAAGGCGTGCTGGAATCGGCATGGACGTTTTCGGCCTTGATCAGATGCGCCGGCCCCATCCACGGGGAGGCCTCGATATTGCGCATAAAGTCGGCGACTGTGGCGAAAGACTGCGCAACTCCATCAAGTGTGAGTTTGTCGCCCTGTTGCTTGAGCGCAGTAAGTCGCGCGCCTGAGGGAATGGTGTCCACTATCTGGTCGAAGAGATGCACCATCTGCGAGCGGCTGGACTGCAGCTTCTCGACGATCCGCTTGCGCGACAGCAGATGATCCTTGACCTTCTGCAGGTTCTTGATCTCGACGATCTTGGAGTCGAGTTGCTGGATCTGGCCCTTGAGGTAGGTGTTGCGGTCGTTCTGGTTGTTGATGCGCAGGCTCATCCAGAAACCCCACAACAGCACCAGCACAACCGCGGCGGCAGCCACAACAATCAACTGGGTGAAAAAATCGCGCTTGCGGCGTTCGCGCCGTTCGGCGCGCCAGGGGAGGAGGTTGATTTTGGCCATCAGTCGAAGCTCCTCAGGGCCAGCCCAGCGGCGATCATCAGCGCCGGCGCATCCTGTGCCAAAGTCTGCGCCTGCAGGCGCGGCGACAATGACATGCTGGCGAGCGGATTGGCCACCACACACGGCACCCCCAGCTGCTCGACCACCATGTCGGCAACACCGGGGATCGACGCGCAACCACCTGCCAGCACAACCTGATCGACCTTGCCGAACTCGCTGCCGGCGAAAAAGAACTGCAACAGGCGACTGACCTGCTGCACCATCGCTTCCTTGAACGGTTCCAGTACCTCGATTTCGTAGGATTCGGGCAGGCCGCCCTGGCGCTTGGCGAGGCCGGCTTCCTCGTAGGACATGCCGTAGCGGCGCATCACCTCGTCGGTGAGCTGCTTGCCGCCGAACACCTGCTCGCGCGAATAGATGGTGCGCTGGTTCTTGAGCACCGACAACGTGATCATCGTGGCGCCCACGTCGACCAGCGCCACCAGCGCGTCGCGCGGCACCGACAACTGGTCGGCGATAAGGCGGAAGGCGTTCTCCATCGCGAACACCTCGACATCGATCACTCTGGCGGTCAAGCCACCAAGGTCGAGTGCGGCAACCCGCATGTCCACGTTTTCGGTGCGTGACGCAGCCAACAGCAGCTGCACCATTTCCGGGTTGTCCTTGACCGGTCCGATCGTTTCGAAATCGAGGCTGACTTCCTCGATCGGATACGGAATGTACTGATTGGCCTCGACCTGCACCTGGCCCTCGAGGTCATCCTCGGACAGGTCCGCGGGCATCGGGATCACCTTGGTGATCACTGCGGAGCCCGCAACTGCGGCGGCGGCGAACTTGGTGCGCGCGCCCGAGCGCTGCATCGCACGCCGGATCGCATCGCCGACGGCTTCGACCTCGACGATATTCTTCTCGACCACTGCATTGGGCGGCAGCGGCTCGACCGCGTAATGCTCGACGCGGTAGCGCGAACCAGCCTGGCTCAGCTGCAACAGCTTCACGGCTGTCGAACTGATGTCGACGCCGATCAGGGGCGCAGCGTTGGTTGTCAGTAGTCCCACTGGAATTCCCCTTCCCCGAACCCACTCACGCCATCAACAAGGCGCGTCTGCATTAGATACGAAAGTTAACGAAATATCAATAACCTTGCAAAGTACTCACAAGCCCATGAAGTTTCGCATCTTTCCCCTTGAGATCATGCCCTTCAACCTGCCTTTTGGCCGGACATGCGTCACAAATCGGCGAGCTTCTTTTCGGTACGGCTGTGCACCTGCGCACGGGTCGCCACAGCCAACCCCGGTTTCGTGCACGGCCACAGCCCTCGTTGCCACGGACTACCCGGCTTTCACGCCGCGTGCCACGGGCACGATCCGGCGCGATGTCAGAGAACTCCTTTTGCGCGGACCACCGCCGCCTGCCCGAATCTTGCCGACCCTCCCGTGGAACCCGGGCTCCGCAAGAGCATCTATACTTTCGGGTCTGTTGTGCATAGACGTCGACCGGCGTGCCGACATTCCCAGCACGCGCGCCCGCCAGTGACCCGAGCCTCACGCCACCACGCCCCATCCGCCCACGAGCGCGTCACGCCCGCCCCGGAAACCGCATGAGAATCCTGAAACGACTGGCGCTGATCGCACTGATCGGGCTGCTGTGCCTGGTGGTGCTTGGCGTCGCTGCAGGCGGTATCGCCTATTGGTTGATCGAGCCGCGGGTGCCACCGGTCGCATCGCTCAAGGACGTGCAGATGCAGGTCCCGCTGCGGATCATGAGCGCGGACGGCAAGCTGATCGCGGAGTTCGGCGAAACACGGCGCATCCCGATTGAAATCCAGAACGTGCCGAAGAACCTCAAGGATGCCGTGCTCGCGGCCGAGGACGCCGACTTTTACCACCACTCCGGGATCGACGTGACCTCGACTATCCGCGCCGCCATTGAGGTGGCGCTGCATCACGGCCAGAAGGTCCAGGGCGGGTCGACGATCACCCAGCAGGTTGCGCGCAACTTCTTCCTGAGCCCGCAGAAGACCTATACCCGCAAGATGACCGAAATTCTCACCTCGTTCCGTATCGAGCGCGAACTCAGCAAGGATCAGATTCTCCAGCTATACCTCAACAAGATGTTCCTGGGGCATCGTGCCTACGGCGTGGCGGCTGCCGCGCAGTACTACTACGGCAAAACGCTCGACCAACTCACGATCGCAGAGTGCGCGGCCATCGCATCCAGCTTCCAGGCACCCTCGGTGGTCAATCCCATCGACCACAAGAATCGGTTGATCGCACGCCGCAACTGGGTCCTGGGACAGATGCTCTCCCACCGCTTCATCGGTCAAGCCGAGTACCAGCAGGCGATCGCGGCCCGGGACGACGCTTCGCCACACGAGCCTCCTATCCAAGTCGACGCGCCATATCTTGCGGAAATGGTCCGCCAGCAGGCCTTGCAGAAGCTCGGCAACCAGGCCCTCACGGACGGCTACGTGATCCACACCACCATCGACAGCCACCTGCAGGCACTGGCCAACCATGCCCTGCGCAGCCGTCTCGAGGATTACGACCACCGCCACGGCTATCGCGGCCCCGAAGCCCGCGTCGCGTTGCCGCAACCGATGACACCGCAGGCTCTCAAGGGTGCACTGTCCGACTACAACGACCTGAGCGGCCTGCTACCGGCAATCGTCACCGCGAGCGATGAGCAGGCTGCGAGAGTCTACGTCCAGGGCATTGGAAGCACCACACTGCCGGTGGCCGACATGAATTGGGCGCTCGGCTACGCCCGCAAGGCAAAAACCGGAGGCAAGGGCGCGGCATCGATCCTGCAGCCGGGCGACATCGTTCGAGTGCGCAATGTGTCCGACGAAAAGGCACAGCCCCATCCGTCGCAAACCGGAGCATCAAAGGACAAGAGCGCAAAGGACGCCATCGCAGCCGCGCATCACTGGGAGCTCGAACAGATCCCCGCGGCGCAAGCGGCGATGGTGACGCTTTCGCCCGACGACGGCGCCGTCAAGGCGCTGGTCGGTGGCTTCAACTTCCAGTTGAGCAAGTTCAATCGCGCGGTACAGACCGCGCGTCAGCCCGGCTCCAGCTTCAAGCCCTTCATCTACTCGGCGGCCTTCAACCGCGGCTACACGGCCGCCTCGATCATCAACGACGCGCCGATCGCGTTGCCCGACCCGTCCAAACCGAGCGGACTGTGGACGCCGCAGAACGATGACGGCAAGTTCCGCGGACCCATGCGTCTGCGCGAAGCCTTGGCGCAATCGGTAAACCTGGTGGCGATTCGGTTGCTGGATGCGGTCGGAGTGCGCTACGTGCGCGACTATGTAACCCGTTTCGGCTTTCCGCTGGATGCGATCCCGCCCAACCTCACTATGGCGCTCGGCACCGCGTCGGTTTCGCCGATGGCAATGGCGCGCGCCTATTCGGTATTCGCCAACGGCGGGTTTCTGACCAATCCGTACTATATCGCCGAAATCGACAACCGTAATGGCAAGGCCGTGTACAAGGCTGACCCGGTCCGCGCGTGCCGCACTTGCGAAGCTCGACTGCTGGACGAAGGCAAGACCACCGCGGCGCCCTCCCAGCCCGCCGCCGCGGCGGGCGATCCCGGTGCAATGGCCGACACCGCCAATGCATTGACGCAAGGTGAATCACAGGGGCCATTGCTGGCGCCGCGCGTGATCGACCCGCGCAACGACTTTCTGATCACCTCGCTGCTGCACAGCGTGATCGACCACGGCACCGGGTTCGCCGCCAAGGCTCTGGGCCGCAGCGACATCGTGGGCAAGACGGGCACCTCCAACGATTATCACGATGGTTGGTTCTGTGGTTTCAACGGTGATCTCGTAACCACGGTGTGGGTCGGTTTTGACGACTTCAAATCACTTGGGCACAAGGAGTTTGGCGCGCAAACCGCACTCCCGATCTGGATGGCGTTCATGGGCCCCGCCCTCCAGGACAAACCCGAAGCAAGCCTGCCTATGCCGCCCGGCATCGTCACCGCGACGATCGACCGCACCACGGGCCTGCCGGCGCCACCAGGCGCCACGGACACCATGACGGAAATGTTCCGTGTCGAGAACCTCGACCGTCTGCGCGCGCAAGCCAAGGCGCAGCAAAACAAGGCGCCGGCTTATGACATTTTTTAGCTATCGCGCCTAATCGCCGCGTCGTTGGAGCGATTTATCAGCGACAGTTGTCCGAGGTCATGTAGGCCGGGACGGCCAGCCATGGGCAAGAGCTCTCTGGCCTGGCTTTTCACTACAGCCGCTTCGTTCGCCACTTCCACGTCAGATCTTTGCTCTTTCCAGCCACATTTGCGACACTCACCCCAACGCGGCTACGGGGGAGTTCCCACGATGCGCAAGACCGCCGAGTTCCATCGCATCCACGCCGAGGGCCGCGCTCATCAATTGCGCCGCCGCATCGCACTGGAAGCCGCCCGCTTGATCAGTGAGCAGGGTATTCGTGATTACCGGATGGCCAAGCGCAAGGCTGCGCAGCATGTCGGCGTCAGCGACGAAGGCCACCTTCCGCGCAACCGAGAGATCGAGGACGCTCTGCGCGAGCACCAACGCCTGTTCCGCGCCGGCGAGCAACCTCTCGCGCAACGGTTCCGGCTGGAGACCGCACGCGAAGCGATGCACTTTCTCGCCCGCTTCGAACCACGCCTGGTTGGTCCGGTGCTGGACGGCACCGCCGACGTCCATTCCCCGGTGAGCCTGCACGTATTCGACGACACACCAGAAGTGGTCGCCGGGTTCCTCGGCGATCGCGGCGTCGCATTCGAGGCGAGTGCACGCACGCTGCGGCTCGATCGCACGCACAGCGGCGAATTCCCGGTGCTGCGGTTCGATGCCGACGGAGTTGCCGTCGACCTCACGATCTTTCCGCGTGATGCCCTGAGGCAAGCGCCGCTGGACCGCATCAATGAACGTCCGCTCCAGCGTGCGCCAATGGCCACGGTGGACGCGATGCTGGCTGAAACGGCTGGATAGACCATCGCGCTCGGCGTTTGCTTTTTGTGCTCGCCCCTGATTGCCGCATTACCGGCCAATTCGATTGGCGAACCGCCCCCGAACTTGTGAACACCAAGACGGCCAAAGCCACCCTTCCTGGGCAAGAGTTTCGTGGCCTGACTTCTCGCAACAGTCGCTTCGAACGGGGCGTGCTTAACGTTTGCCCCGCGCGACGTAATCGCGTGGGGTCGCGCCTACGTAAACCTGACGCGGCCGACCGATGCGTCCGCCGGGCATTTCGTGCTGTTCGATCCAGTGCGCAATCCAGCCGGCTGTGCGTGCGATCGCAAACATCACCGTGAACATCTCTGTCGGAATCTTCAACGCCTTGTAGATGATGCCCGAATAGAAATCCACGTTCGGATACAGCTTGTGCTCGACGAAGTAGTCGTCCTTGAGCGCCGCTTCTTCGAGTTTCAGCGCAACGTCAAGCAAGGGATCCTGAACGCCGAGTTTGTCGAGCACTTCGTGGCACTTCGCACGAATGATCTTGGCGCGCGGATCGAAGTTCTTGTAAACCCGGTGGCCGAAGCCCATCAGGCGGAAACCCGATTCCTTGTCCTTGGCACGCGCGACGGCCTTTCCGACGTTCTTTTCATCGCCGATTTCGGTCAGCATCTTCAGCACCGCCTCGTTGGCGCCACCATGCGCCGGTCCCCACAACGCAGCGATGCCGGCTGCGACCGAGGCGTACGGATTCGCGCCAGTCGAACCCACCAGCCGCACCGTCGAAGTCGAGGCGTTTTGCTCGTGGTCCGCGTGCAGGATGAACAGCAGGTCCAAGGCCTCGGCCACCACCGGATTCAAATTCAGCGGCTCGCTCGGAACCTCGAACATCATGTGCAGGAAGCGGTCGACGTACTTCAGGCTGTTGCGTGGATAGCGCACCGGCCAGCCGATCGAATAACGGTAACATGCCGCGGCGATCGTCGGCATTTTGGCAATCAGTCGAACCGCCGCCAGGCGGCGTTGTTCCGGATCGCTGATATCGAGGGTGTCGTGATAGAACGCCGACAGAGACGCGATCGACGCACACAGCATCGCCATCGGGTGCGCATCGTAATGGAATCCGTGCAGGAAGTTCTTCAGCGATTCGTGCATCATCGTGTGGTGCGTGACCGCGTCCTCGAACTTGGTCATCTCCGCATCGGTCGGCAATTCGCCTTCCAGCAACAGGTAGGCGACTTCCAGGAAACGGGAATGTTCGGCGAGTTGCTCGATCGGGTAACCGCGATACAACAGGACGCCCTTCTCGCCGTCGATGTAGGTGATCGCGCTTTTGCATGACGCAGTCGCCGCAAAACCCGGGTCGAAAGTGAAATGACCCGTTTCGCGGTAAAGCGAGGAGACGTCGACGCAACTCGGCCCCAGGCTGCCCTCCACCAGCGGCAGGGAGACAGAGTGGTCGGCGGCGGTCAGGGTGACATTTTTGCTGGGCACTGGAAACTCCTTCGGTACGTCGCGACGGATACTTCATCGCGCTGTCTAACCCTGCGATTATCGCACGATACGCACACGTACGCAGGCCAATCGCCTCCTTAACACCGATGTTTCGGCCCATCAACCGTAGACAAAAACGCCCTCCGCGTGTGACACGGAAGGCGCTTCTCTGAAGATCTATGGAGATTTGCCCCGTCCCGCGTCACCGCGCGTGGCGGGTTGCACTCACGAAAGGCACGGATCCTGTATCAGCACACGTCCATGTGCTGTCCGGAATGACCACATCCCGCCGTCACTTGCCGGAGGTATAGCGCCGCTTGAACTTGTCGATGCGGCCGCCAGTATCCATGACCTTCTGCTTGCCGGTGTAGAACGGATGCGACGCCGAGGAGATGTCGACCTTGACCACGGGGTATTCCTGACCATCCTCCCACTTGATGGTCTCCTTGCTCGTCATCGTCGAACGCGTCAGAAATGCGAAATCGGACGAAGCGTCCTGGAAAACCACCGGGTGGTATTCGGGATGGGTATCGGCTTTCATGGCGGCTCCGAAGCGCAGGATTCGTACAGGGAGAACCGGGCATTTTAGCGGCTGTGACCACTTCGGGGCAAGCCCCAGAGAATGGCCTCAGCGCTGGCCTGTGGGCTTCTCCGATGCGTAGTCCATGGCGCTGGTCACGATGCTCTCGGGAAACCCCATACGATCCAGGATGCGGATTGCGTTGCGCGCGCGGCTCACGCCGGGGCGCAAACGGTAATCGAAGAAGCCTTCGATGTCCGGATTCTCGCGGAAATGCAGGGGCATGTACTGCCCCGCCAGCAGCGGCTGAAGCTCGATGTCGTGCGTGGTCACAAGCACCAGTGCGCGCCGGGCCAGGTATTCGAGAACAGCACGCGCCAACGCCACGCGCTCGCGGGTATTGGTGCCTCGAAACAGCTCGTCGATCACCAGGATCGGATGCCGATCCCGTTTCGCCTCTTCGAGGAACGAGCGGATCGCATCGACCTCGGCAAAGTAGTGACTGCGACCCGACTCGACCGATTGTTCGCCGCGAATCGAAGTCATGACCCCGGTGAGCGGCAGCGTGGCCGAGGACGCCAGACAGAAACCAAGGGTACGGCCGAGGATCTGGTTGATCGCCACCATCTTCACGAAGGTGGTCTTGCCCGCCATGTTGGAACCGGTGATGAGCGCAGACTGCCCGTCCAGCCGCAGGGAGTTCTTGACCGGTTTGGGAAGCAGCGGATGGCAACCGTCGCGGATGTCGAGCAACGGGCCATCTTCGATGCGCGGACGACAGTGGTCGGGACGGTATTCCAGAAACGACGCGACCGCGATCGCAGCATCGATGGCACCGATCGATTCGAAGGCCGTAGCCAGCGCCGGGCGCAAGCGCTCGAAACGCCCAATGGCAACCACGCAGGCAATAGGCTTGGCCAGGAAAGCCAGCGTCAGTACGGACGACAAATCGAACACCCCGAAATTCAGCAGTTGCAACCATCTCATCCAGCGAAGTAACCGGCGTGCGTCTGCGCGCTGCGGCGACTGTTCTGCCAGGCGCTGCAACGGCGGCAACTCCGGTCTCGCCATGACCGTCAGGGTTTGCGCGGACCGCAATGTGCGCGCGCAATCTTCAAGGATGCGGGTATCCCGATTCAACCACGATCCTGCGCGAAACAGGATCAAGGCGTTGACGAACAATATCCCGAGCCAAATCCAGAACGACCAACCGAAAGCGATCGTAGCCGCCAGAACAAACAGCGAAACCAGCCCCCACAATGGCAACAGGAAGGTGTACTTCGGTCGCTCTGGCCCCGGTCCAAAGGCAAACCAGGCAACACCTGCGTTACTTTCATCGCGCAAGGCGGCGAGTTTGAACTGGATGCGTTCACGCAGCGCCGGTTGCGCACGCAAGTAGTCGCACAGCGTATGAACCTGCGCCGCTTCATCCCCGGTCTTCGGCCACGTGCGCAATTGCGCAAACAAAACCTGACGGCCGATCGGCGTCAGCGTGGTATCGAGCAGGGCAAAGATCCGCGGGAACTCGAGATCGTTCCAGGTACGGTCATCGACACGCATTGGGGCGGGCTTGTCGCGTATGAGGTCGAAGTAGCCGCTTGCCAGAAAGGACACCTCGTCCTGACCGGGCCGTCCCCAACGTGCGCGTAGCTCCCGACGGAGCTTGCGCCCCGGCGCGATGGCGTCGAGAAGAACGCCGCCGAAGAGCTGGAGCCACCCGGGAAAATTCATGCGTCGACGTTCCTTCAGGCCTCGGCAAACCGCACGGAGCCGCCGATCCAGCGCTCGGTCAGCCGCCTCGCAAGCACGGGTTGCGAACGCAGCAGCGTCGTCCCCACCCGCTGCACAGCCGGCAGCAACGAGGCATCGCGTACGATGTCTGCGACCCGAAAACCAAGCTCGCCAGTCTGGCGGGTGCCGAGCAGTTCGCCGGGTCCGCGCAGACGCAAATCGGTTTCCGCTATCACGAAACCGTCATTGGTTTTGCGCAGGGTTTCGAGGCGCTGGCGGGCCAACGCCGACAGCGGCGGCTGGTACAGCAGCACACAGGTCGATGCGATGTCGCCCCGCCCCACCCTGCCGCGCAACTGGTGCAACTGGGCAAGCCCCAGCCGCTCGGCGTTCTCGATCACCATCAGGCTGGCGTTGGGCACGTCCACACCGACTTCGATCACGGTGGTTGCGACCAGCAACGCGATGCGACCACCCTTGAACGCCTCCATCGCCGCCTGTTTTTCCTTCGGTTTCATGCGTCCGTGTACCAGCCCCACAACGATCCCTGGCAAGGCGACGCACAGTTGCACGTGCGCCACTTCGGCCGCCTGCGCCTGCAACTGCTCGGAGTCCTCGATCAACGTGCACACCCAGTAAACCTGTTTGCCCTCCGCACAAGCCGCGCGGATACGCTCGATGACCTCACCGCGGCGGGTGTTGGCGATCGCCACGGTTCGCACCGGCGTGCGACCCGGCGGCAGTTCGTCCAGCGTGGATACGTCAAGGTCGGCATAGGCGCTCATCGCCAGCGTGCGCGGGATCGGGGTTGCGGTCAGCACCAGCTGGTGCGGGACCTCACCCGCCAATACCCCCTTGTTGCGCAGATCCATGCGTTGCTGCACCCCGAAGCGGTGCTGTTCGTCCACGATCGCGAGCCCCAGGCGGGAAAACCCGACCCCCTCCTGCATCAGTGCGTGGGTTCCCACGGTAACCGGCGCGCCGGCGGCCAGCTTGGCCAGCGCCGCGGTGCGGGCGCGTCCGGTCACCTTGCCCGCAAGCCACACCACCTCGATCCCGAGCGGATCGAACCACGCCCGGAAACTGCGCAGGTGCTGCCCGGCAAGCAATTCGGTCGGTGCCATCAACGCCGTCTGGCGGTCGTTGGCGATCGCGTGCAGGGCAGCCAGCGCGGCGACCACGGTCTTGCCGGAACCGACGTCGCCTTGCACCAGCCGCCACATTGGGACGCGTTTGTCGAGGTCGCGTCCGACTTCCTCGGCGACGCGCTTCTGCGCGCGTGTCAGGGTGAACGGCAACGCGTCGAGAAAACGCTCCCGCAACTTTGCATCGGCAGACAGCACCGGTGCGCGTTGCCTGCGCATGCGCGCACGCATCCGTTTCAGGCTCAAATGGTGGGCCAGAAGCTCCTCGAACGCCAGCCGCTGCTGCGCGGGATGGCGTCCTGCCAGTAACGCGGAGACGTCCGCGTCAGGCGTTGGGCGATGCACCGCAAGCAACGCGTCGCGCAATGGCATCAGTCCCAATGGCGCGAGCAGATCGGGGGGGATCAGCTCCAGCGCCGCCTCGTCGGGTAGCTGCGCCAATGCCTTGTCGATCACGCCGCGCAGACGTTGCTGTCCCACCCCCTCGGTGACCGGATAAACCGGGGTGAGGGTTGCCTCGACCGCAAGATCGTTCCGGAGCAGTTGGTATTGCGGGTGCACCATCTCGAGGCTGTGCTGACCGTCGCGGATCGCGCCGAAACAACGCAGCCGGATGCCGGGTGCAAACTGTTGCGCTTGCTGGCGGCGAAAATGGAAAAAACGCAGAACCAGCGTCTCACGCGACGCATCTGTGATCGCCACGCGCAACTGCGGCCGATAGCGAAACCCGGTCTCGACCGCCTCCACCACGCCTTCGACCTGTGCGGATTCACCCGCGACCAAATCGCTGATCGGCGTGATCCGGGTACGGTCCTCGTAACGCAACGGCAGGTGGAACCACAGATCCTGCACCCGCTCGATGCCAAGCTTGCACAGGGTTTCGGCCAGCGCCGGACCGACGCCGGGCAGCGTCGTGACCGGCGCAAGCCCGGGGTCGCTCGTGGAACCCTTGCGCGCGTCCACCTTGGCAGCCATGCGCGCAAGCCTAACCGATGCAACGTTTCAGCGATCGGCAACCGCGATCACATCCACCTCGACTGCCGCGCCACGTGGCAACGCGGCCACGCCGATGGTCGAACGCGCGGGATACGGCTCACTGAAATATTTCTTCATCACCTCGTTGACCGCGCTGAAGTTACCGAGGTCGGTCATGTAGATCGCCACCCTCACCACGTCGTCGAACGATGCACCGGCGGCGGACAGCACGGCCTCGAGGTTCTCGAACACGCGAGTGGCCTGCTCGTCGATGCCTCCTGGAACCATTTCACCCGTTGCCGGATCGAGCGGCGTCTGGCCGGACAGGTACAGCGTGTGCCCGCTGCGGACGGCTTGGGAATAGGGGCCGATGGCCCTTGGCGCGGAATCGGAATGGACGGGGGTACGGGACATCATGCAACTCCTTGATCAGTGGATTCGTGTCGGCTTGTTCGTTACGGGAAACCGGTCGATGACTTTTCCGTCGGCGTCGAGAAACGACATGCTGGCCATGCCATTGGCCTTCACGTCAAGGAGAATCCTCTCGCGCCCCTTCGCATCCATCAACGCCACCGTCGCGTCTCCCTTGCCGTCGCGTCCTACCCAAACGCGCTGCGCGCGCGTCCCCCTCGCATAACCCGAAACGCTGAGGCCGGAAAACTTGTCGGTCTTGTCATCGACACCGACAAGCTGCACGACTTGGCTGGCACCGTATTTGTCGAACGACAGGCTCCCGCCTGAGTCGACGACTTCACCCTTCGCGTCCTTGTGACCGGCAAAAATCAAACCGCCGACTTCGGAGCCCTCATCGTTGTAAAAAAACATGCCTGCCTGCGGTCGCGTCGGAGGATATTTTTGTTTGCCGTGCACAATGACACCCGGCAGCTCGGCGTGGTCCGAAATCACCATGCCAATGTTCCATCGGGCTCGACGACATTGATGCGATGCACGGTAATCTCGTCAAAGTGCCGGTCCGTAGCTGAAAAACCGTACAGGAAAGTGAGGACCAGAACCAAGGTCAACGCCCCGGCGTAAACAGTGAGAAAACGCTGGGCTGCAGACATGTTCCCACTCCGGTTGCCTTGGGTTGTGATGATTCCAGCCTTCCGAGACCACCTAAAGAGGATACCTGTAAACGCCGTTCACGACTTTCGTGTTGCGAATCCGCCGTATCACGTCGGCGAGATGTTTCCTGTGCTTCACTTCGATTGCGAAGATCAGGGTGGCGGCCTGGATGCCGCGTTCGATGTACTTGACGTCGTCGATGTTGGAATTGGCTTCCGCGATCGCAGCCGACACCGTGGCCAGTACGCCGGGACGATTGACGACCTCGACCCGCAGCTCGACCCGGTAATCGCCCTGGACCTCCTTGTCCCAGCCGATCTCGACGCGGCGTTCGGGAAGCTTCGAAAGTTCGACGAGGTTCGGACACTCGATGCGGTGGACGACAATGCCCTTGCCCGGCGACAGATAACCCACGATGTCGTCGCCCGGTACCGGATGGCAGCAATTGCCGAAACTCAGGATCCCGCGCTCGGCGCCGCTGATGCGAATTTTTTCCGAACGATGCAGCGTCGCCCCAATTACCGAGCCCCCCATCTCGGTCAACCCCGCCGCCACCTGATCGGGCATGCGATTGCCCAGCGCTATGTCCGACAGCAGATCCTCCAGCCTGCGCAGGTTGTGGTCGGCCAGAAAGCGATCCAGCACCTCCGGCGGAATCGCGTCTAGGCTGGAACCCCGCGTATCGAGCGCGCTTTCGAGCATCCGATGCCCGAAGTCGATCGCGTCCTCGTGCTGCAAGCGCTTGAGGTACTGGCGAATCGCTGCGCGCGCCTTGCCGGTTACCGCGAAATCCAGCCATTGCGGATTGGGCGCCGCCGAAGGTGCGGTGATGACTTCGATGGTCTGCCCGGAGCCCGGTTGTGCACGCAACGAAGCGAGTTTGCCGTCGATGCGCACTGCCACCGCGTGCATGCCGACATCCGTATGCACGGCAAACGCCAAGTCCAGCGCTGTCGCGTTTTTGGGGAGTGCCTGGATGTCGCCAGCCGGGGTGAACAGGTAGACCTCATCGGGAAACAGGTCGACCTTGACGTTCTCCAGGAATTCCAGCGACGAGGGCGTCGCCGCCTGGCTGTCGGCGAGGGTTTCGACCCATGCGCGCGCGCGCGACTGCGCACTGTTTGGTGGTGTGGTTTCGGTCTTGTAGGACCAGTGCGCCGCCACCCCGCGTTCGGCGACGGTGTTCATGTCTTCGGTGCGGATCTGGACCTCGATCGGCGCACCGAATGGCCCGAACAACACGGTATGCAGCGATTGGTAGCCGTTGGCCTTGGGGATTGCGATGAAATCCCTGAAGCGCCCTTCCACAGGCTTGAACAGCGAATGCGCCGAACCGAGCGCCTGATAGCAATGCGCGACCGTGTCGGTCACCAACCTGACCCCATACACGTCCATCAATTGCACGAAAGTCTTGTGTTCGCTCTTCATCTTCGACCAGATGCTGTACGGAGCCTTGATACGGCTGATGATCCGTACGGGGACGCCGTCCATCGCCAGTCGTTCTGCAAGCGCCTGCTCGATCTTCGTCATCGATTCACGACGGTTGCCCACGGTACGTTTGATCCGCGAAGCGATGATCTTGTAGCGGTCGGGGTACAGGCTGCGAAACCCCAGATCCTGGAGCTCACTCTTGATCGCATTCATGCCGAGGCGGCCCGCAATGGGTGCGTAGATCTCGAGCGTCTCGCGCGCAATGCGTCGGCGCGCGTCGGGTGCCATCGCCGACAACGTACGCATGT
Source organism: Rhodanobacteraceae bacterium (assembly GCA_050737995.1). Classification (GTDB taxonomy): domain Bacteria; phylum Pseudomonadota; class Gammaproteobacteria; order Xanthomonadales; family Rhodanobacteraceae; genus 66-474. The sequence continues at coordinate 32,585 of JBOHYR010000017.1, read as the reverse complement.
TGTGCAAACGGTCGGCGAGCTTAATCAGGATTACCCGCAGGTCGCGGGCCATCGCCAGCAGCATCTTGCGGAAACTTTCCGCATCGGCTTCCACGCGGCTCGCAAAATCCACGCGTTCCAGTTTGGTGACCCCGTCGACCAACTCGGTCACGGTCGGACCAAAGCCTGTTTCGAGCTGCACCCGGGTCAGGCCCGTGTCTTCCAGGGTGTCATGCAGGATCGCCGCGATGATGGTTTCGGCGTCAAGGCGCAGGCCGGCGAGGATCGAAGCTACGGCGAGGGGGTGGGTGATGTAGGGCTCGCCGCTCTTTCTGCGCTGGCTGGCGTGGGCGTGCGCGCTTACCGCGTAGCCACCACGCACACGCTCGATCTGCTCAGGAGGCAGGTAGGTCGCAAGCTGTTCGGCGAGCGCATCGATCGCGGCGGTTTCGATGGGGTCAGCTGTTGACCGCGCCACATGGACGTCTTTCGCTTTGGACTTCGCTTTGCGCTTGCGCATGATTGCAAGCTAGACAGGCGGCGCGCGGGAGTCAATATGTGCCGCGGTCGGGATTGCCGCCGCAAGTCATCGCCGCAACGAAGAATTCCGGCATCCGGACCACGGATCGACAAGCTGCGCCGGGTCCGGGCTTTCACCGGACAGGGAAGGTTGGACGCCGGAGCGAACGTCGGCAAAGCCGACGGCCCGAATAGTCAACCGCGCGATGCGGTCTGCAATGACGACCGGAAGTACGAACCCTGCAGGTCCGCTTCCCGTTACAGATCGTCCGCGCCCTTGGCCATGTCCTCGTCCACCTCTGCGGCTGCCCATTCCATGGCTTCGCGGTCGCGGCGCTCGCGCTCGACCCGGTCGATCTCGTCGATGGTCGGCATGTCGATCGTGTGATCTGCGATTTCGCGCAGGGCCAGCACGGTCGGCTTGTCGTTTTCGGGGTCGATGGTCGATTCGACGCCATTCTCGAGCTGACGCGCGCGGCGCGTGGCCATCAGGACCAGTTCAAAACGATTGTCGACCACTTTCAGGCAGTCTTCCACGGTGATACGGGCCATGTACGATTCCGTTGGTTTTACAAACCTCCGGATTGTACCAGCGTCCGTGTCTTTGTCGACTGCGGCAGCGGCGCGCGGCGCTTCCTTAACCGCGACCGCCCGGGGATTGGCCGTTTTCGCGCATCGGGCGTGACGGCACGTACAATCGCGCCCTTGCAACGCAACCCCCCAGGCCATACTCAAGACGCATGCATCGCGCCCACCGCTTCAGAGTCGCGCAAAGCATCATCATCGCCTGTCTCATAGGGATCCTCGCCGCCTGCGCGGTGGCTCCCCCGCGTACCGACGACCCCTTGCAGAAGTTCAATCGCAAGATGTTCGCGTTCAACCAGTTCGCGGACAAGGTAGCGATCCGGCCGGCGGCCAAGGCCTACGTCAAGGTTACCGGTCCGAAGGAACGCGTTCTGATCGGCAATTTCTTCGCGAACCTGCGAGCTCCGGTCACGATCATCAACGAAATGCTGCAGGGCCGCCCCGAACCGGCGCTGCAATCCACTGGACGTTTCCTCATCAACACAACGGTCGGGTTCCTCGGTTTCTTCGACCCCGCCAGCGACATGAAGCTGCCCGCGCATCCCACCGATTTCGGAGTCACGCTGGCGCACTGGGGTGTACCCGAGGGACCGTATCTGGTGCTCCCTTTCATAGGCCCGACCACCGCGCGCGATGTGTGGCGGCTTCCGGTTGACACCTATTTCGATCCGCTCGGCTGGTATACGCGCGATCATGATTTCAAGTGGGACGCGCAGTATCTGCCGAGCGTGGCCTATCTCGTCACCTTGCGGGCACGCGCCCTGCCGCTCGACAATGTCCTCGACACCGCGTACGACCCCTACGCCTTCATGCGCGACGCGTATCGCCAGCATCGTGTGTACGAGATCTATTACGGCAATCCGCCGCTGTCGGTGATCGAGGAACTGCAAGGCTCCAGCCCCGCCGATGAGAACGGCGAAGACTTCGACCAGCTGCTCGAACAACAGAAGGCGTACGAGAAATCCCACGGCATCAACCAGAACCGTGCGCCGGCGCCTGCCGCATCATCGGGGCAATCCGCTCCTGCCTCGAGCACTGGGATCCCCGCGGTGCCGTCCACCACCCAACCGGCACCCGCGACTTCCGCCGGCTGAAAGACTTTCAGGCCGACCCAGTCGCTGGCTCCAGCAGTGACGCGGCGTCGCAAACCTCCGCCAGCGCGTGCAGCCCTTCGGGCCAATGGATCACACTTAAACGACGACCCGCGCGGTTCGCGGCGGCCGCCAATGCGATCACGCAGGCAAGTCCGGCGCTGTCGGCGCGCGTCACGGCCGCCAGATCCAGTCGCGTCTGTGTGCCCGTGGCCAAGGCGCGACTGCCTTCTGCCCACGCATGCTGCGCCGTGGCGAAAGTCAGTGCGCCGCCCAAGGAAAGGGTGTCTCCATCGGGTTGACCGATTTCCACCCCTTCAACGGGAGCGCGCAAGCGTGCCATGGCCGTCAGTGTCCGCCGCCTTGCTGTTTCATTTCGTTGATCGCCGCGGCACCTTGCGTTTGCAGCCGCTTGATCAGGCCATCGATGCCTTCCTTCTGGATCTCGGCGTCGACCTGGTTGCGGTAGTTGGTGATGTAGGAAATGCCTTCGACGATCACGTCGTAGGCCTTCCATTCGCCCGAAGACGTTTTGCGAAAAGCGTAATCGACGGAAAGACTCTTGCCACTGTCGAGCAGCACCTGGGTACGCACGATCGTGCGCCGCTGGTCGAGCGGACCCTGCGCCGGCAACACCTTTACAGCGCCGCGAGTGTAGGCGACCAGCCCTTCCGCATAGCGATGGGTCAACGCGTTGTAGAACGCGCGCGAAAACGCCACGCGCTGCGCCGGGGTCGCCTCGCGGGCGTGCCGGCCGAGCACCAGCAATGCCGCGTAATCCATGTCGAAATGCGGCAGCACGATGCCGTCGATGATCTTGATCATCCGATCGGGATGCTGGCGCAGTTCGGCCTGGTGACCCTGAATGGCATGCCCAAGTTGATCGGCGATCGACTGCACGACCTGTTGCGGCGTCTGTTGCGTCGTGGCCGCAAGCGTGGGCATCGCAAACGTCATGGCGGTCAATGTCACCGCAAGCAGCAGGACGGAACGTTTCAGCATGTTTTTCTCCTCAGGCCACCGGCGACGCCGTGTGGGAAAAAGCGTTTCACGGTTTGCCGGATGCCGCCGGCGCGCTGGAGGCCGGTGCCGTTTTCGCACCGCTCGATTTCGGGCCACCGTTGACCAGGAACTTGCCGATCAGGTTCTCAATGCTCATCGCCGACTGGGTCAAGACCATCTCGTCGCCGTTTTTCAGAAACGTCGGTGAACCACCGGGCTGGATGCCAACGTACTGGTCACCCAGTAAACCGCTGGTGAATATCGAGGCCGAGGAATCGTCCGGGATGTCGTTGTACTGCTTGTCGATCGCCATGGTCACCAGCGCGTCCATCCGCTGCGGCTCCAGCTTGATCGACTGCACGTCGCCGATGCGTACGCCGGCGATCTTGACCGGTGCGCGTTCCTTCAGCTGGCCGATGTTGTTGAAGCGTGCCTTGATCACGTAACTGCTGCCGTGGTGGATGTTTGCCACCGAAGTGGTTTGGGTGGCGAGGTAGGCCAGCGCGGCGAAGCCGAGCAGGATGAAAAGGCCGGTGCCGATGGCGTAGGAAGGTCGTGGATTCATGGCATTGCCCGTGGCTCGCGCCGAAGCGCGTCAGGTAAGGAAAGCGGTCATCACGAAATCGAACGCGAGGATCACGATCGAGGAAAACACCACCGTGCGCGTGGTCGAGTACGCCACGCCTTCGCTGGTGGGTGGCGCGGTGTAACCCTGGAACACGGCGATCAGGCTGACCACGCCGCCGAATACGATGCTCTTGTAAAGACCGTCGAGGATGTCCCGCTGCAGCGAAACGGTCGAGGTCATATTGCCCCAGAAGGTGCCGTTGTCGAGGCCGAGCCAGCTCACGCCGACCAGGTGGCCACCGAAAATGCCCATCGCGTTGAACACGCACGCCAGCAGCGGCATCGCGATCACGCCTGCGAGAAAACGTGGCGACGCGACATACGCCAGCGGATCGACCGCCATCATCGACATCGCGTCGAGTTGGTCGGTCGCGCGCATCAAGCCAATCTCCGCGGTAACCGCAGTGCCCGCGCGACCGGCCACCAGCAACGCCGTCACCACGGGCCCCAGCTCGCGGAACAGCGAGAGGGCGACCACCGTACCGAGTGCCGCGGTACCACCGAATATGGATAGCGTGTAATAGAGCTGCAGCGCCAGCACCATGCCAACGAACAATCCGCAGGTCATTACGATCACCAGGCTCATCGCGCCTACGAACCAGACCTGGCGGCAAGTCTCGCGCCAGTAACGCACACTCTTGGGTAGCGCTCCGAGGATCGCGACGAAAAACAGTCCGCATTCGCCAAGCGAAATGATCCCTTGCAGCAACCAGTGCCGACGCAGGTTGGCGTTCATCGGGCACTTCCCGTCAAACCGAGTTCAGTTGCGTAATCTGGCGCCGGATAATGGAACGGCACCGGACCATCCGCTTCGCCACCAAAGAATTGCCGGGTCCACGGCGAGTCCCGGTGCGCCAGTTCGTCCGGAGCACCCTCGGCCACCAGTTTGCCGTTGGCAATCAGGTACACGCGATCGGCCACCAGCCGGATCGCTGCAAGTTCATGCGCAACCAGGATCGAGGTGATCCCGAGCGTGTGGTTCAACGTGCGGATCAGGCGCAGCACCTGGTTCAGCGCGATGGGATCGAGACCCACGAAGGGTTCGTCGTACAGGATCAGCATCGGGTCGAACACGATTGCGCGCGCCAGTGCGACTCGCCGCGCCATCCCGCCGGACAGCTCGCTCGGCATCAGTCCCGCCGCGCCGCGCAGGCCAACCGCCTGCAACTTGGTCAGCACGATGTCGCGCAACAATTCTTCCGGTAACCGTGCGTGCTGGCGCAGCGGAAACGCGACGTTCTCGAACACGCTGAAATCGGTCAGCAACGCCGAATTCTGGAACAGAAAACCGATTCGCTCGCGCAAGCCGAACAGCGCGCGACGCGACAACGCAGTCACCTCCTCGCCGTCCACGCGAATACTACCGGCATCGGGGCGCAGCTGGCCCGTCAGGTGCCTGAGCAACGTGGTCTTGCCGGTGCCGGACGGCCCCATCACCGCGGTCACACTGCCGCGCGGCACATCCAGGTCCAGCCCGTCGAAGATCAACTTGCCACCGAGACGCGTGCGCAATCCACGCACCGACACCAACATATCGTGACTTGGGTCGGTAGTGGCTACGGCTACATTCATTGCCAGATGGAAACCTTTCGTTGCACCAGCAGGTTACGGTAGCGCAGCGTGACACTTGCGCCAAGCGCGACGATCGCCTGTACGCAGATCGCCATGATCGCTGTCAGGAAGCCAGCAATTGCGCGATCAACGCCTCATGCCGGCCGGCTGGCAGCAACGTGCCCACGCGTGCCGCGCGCACTATGTCCCGCATCTGCGCGACCGCGTCCTCGAACGCATCGTTGACGATGATGCAATCGAATTCGTGCGCGTGGGCGATTTCCTCGCGCGAAGCCGCCAGTCGCTTCTCGATGGTTGCCTCGCTGTCGGTGGCGCGGGCGCGCAGACGGCGTTCCAGTTCGGCGCGCGAAGGCGGCAGGATGAAGATCGAGACGCAATCCGGCATCGCCGTACGCACCTGGCGCGCACCCTGCCAGTCGATTTCCAGCAGCACGTCGCGGCCCGCACGCAGCGTCGGCTCGACCGCGCCACGCGAGGTGCCGTAGCAATTGCCGAACACGTTCGCGCGTTCCAGGAAATCGCCGTGCGCTGCCATCTTTTCGAAGGCCATGCGATCCAAAAAATGGTATTGCACGCCATCAACATCGCCGGGCCGCGGTGCGCGCGTGGTGTGCGAAATCGAAAGCGCGATGCCGGGCTCGCGTTCCAGCAGCGCATTCACCAGCGAAGACTTCCCCGCCCCCGATGGCGCCGCGACGATGAAAAGGTTCCCGCTCATTCCAGGTTCTGTACCTGTTCGCGCACCTGTTCGATCAGCACCTTCAGGTCCACCGCGAAACGGGTGGCGCGCTGATCGACCGACTTGGAAGCCAGGGTGTTGGCCTCGCGATTGAATTCCTGCATCAGGAAATCGAGTCGACGCCCGACCGGTTCGTCCAGCGCCAGTACGCGGCGCGCCTCGGCGATGTGCGCGTCGAGGCGATCGAGTTCCTCGTCCACGTCGATGCGCGACAACTGCAACACCAGTTCCTGTTCGAGCCGACCGGGATCAGCCGACTGCCGCAGTTCAGCCAGCCGCGCTTCCAGCTTTGCGCGCAACGCGGCGCGGATTTCGGGCAGGATGGCACGCAGTTCGGCGACGACGCGCTCGATGCCATCCAGCCGCTCGCCCAGCGCGACAGCAAGCTTGGCGCCTTCGCGTTCGCGTCCTGCGACGAATTCATCCAGCGTGCGATCGAGCAACGCCAGCGCGGACTGGGTGAGCCCCTCCTGATCGAGCTCCGGCTTGACCAGCAGGCCCGGCCAGTCCAGAAGACCCGCGAAATCGGTGGCCAGCTGCGGAAAACGCGCTTTCAAGGTCTCCGCGGCCGACGCGAGCTGCGCCGCAGTGCGCTCGTCCAGCAACAGGTCGGTGGCTGCGGTCGGCGCACGATAACGGAGCGTCGCATCGACCTTGCCGCGCGACAGGCGCACCGCGATGTGCTCACGCGCCTGCGGCTCCAGCGCGCGCAGTTCGTCGGGCAGGCGCACCCCGGTTTCGAGAAAACGGTGATTGACCGCGCGCACTTCACACGCCAGCCATCCGAGTGGCGTGGTTTCCTCCGCGTTCGCGTACGCGGTCATGCTGCGGATCATCGGCGTTTTCCCGGCGGCAATACAAAGCGCGATGTTAAACTGTCGGGCCCTGCGCGGAAACCTTCACGATGGCCACCCCCCGCCCTTCCGGCCGCGCGCCCGACCAGCTGCGCACGGTCACGATCGAACGTCGTTACACCAAACACGCCGAAGGCTCGGTACTCATCGCCTGCGGGGACACCCGCGTTTTGTGCACCGCCAGCGTCGAGGAACGCCTGCCCCCCTGGTTGCGGGGCAAGGGCGAAGGCTGGGTCACCGCCGAATACGGCATGCTGCCGCGCGCAACCAGCGACCGCACCCAGCGCGAAGCCGCGCGCGGCGGCCAAGGCGGACGCACCATGGAAATCCAGCGCCTGATCGGGCGCAGCCTGCGCGCCTGCGTCGATCGTGTGGCGCTCGGCGAGCGCGTGATCACGCTCGATTGCGACGTGTTGCAGGCCGATGGTGGCACCCGCACCGCGTCGATTACCGGCGCTTACGTCGCCCTGGTCGATGCGGTCAACGTGCTGATCCAGCGTGGCGCTCTCAAGCGCAATCCCGTCCATGGCGCGATAGCGGCGGTGTCGGTCGGTATTTCCCAAGGCACCCCGGTGCTCGATCTCGACTACACCGAAGACTCCAACTGCGATACCGACATGAACGTGGTGATGAACGATGGCGGCGGATTCATCGAAGTGCAGGGCACCGCAGAAGGACACGCCTTCCGCCGCGAGGAACTCGATGCATTGCTGGCGCTGGCGCAGAAAGGTGTTGGCGAGTTGATTGAACTGCAACGCGAAGCCTTGGCCGAATGAATTCACCGCCGCGCCGTATCATCCTCGCCAGCGGCAACCGCGGCAAGCTGATGGAATTGCGTGGGATGTTCGACGGCACGGGCATCGAATTGATCGCGCAATCCGAACTCGGCATAGGCGATGTCGAGGAAATCGGGCTTACCTTCGTCGAGAACGCGATCCTGAAGGCGCGCCACGCAGCGAGCGCGTCGGGATTACCTACGTTGGCCGACGATTCCGGTTTGTGCGTCGATGCGTTGCGAGGCGCACCGGGCTTGTATTCCGCACGCTATGCCGGCGTGCACGGCGACAGCGCCGCCAACAACGCCAGACTTTTGCACGAGCTCGAAGCGGTGCCGGATGAAAAGCGCGGCGCGTATTTCGTCTGCGTGCTTGCGCTGCTGCAAAGCTCCGACGATCCTGATCCGATCATTGCCGAGGGCCGCTGGTTCGGCACGATCTTGCGCGCGCCGCGCGGTACGTGCGGCTTCGGCTACGATCCGGTGGTCCTGCCCAATGATGGCGATGGCGCAAGCGCCGGCGAACTCGACCCGGCGTTGAAGAATCGGATCAGCCACCGCGGGCAGGCGCTGGCAAGGTTGCGCAACATGCTCGGGACTCGGGGGCACTGAGTGTCGTCTTCCGGTGCCATGGCTTCGGTACGACAAACGGTTGCTTCGGACGGAGCGGCGAGCGTCAGAATCCCGCGGCCCGAGCCTCATGTTCCGTTGTCGCTTTACATCCACATCCCTTGGTGCGTGAGGAAATGCCCGTATTGCGATTTCAATTCGCACGGCCTGCGCGGCGAATTGCCGGTGCGCGAGTACGTCGCCGCGCTGCTGGCTGATCTCGATGCAGACCACGCCGATTTCGGCGATGCCCTCGTCGGGCGCGAGATCGTCAGCGTGTTTTTCGGCGGCGGCACGCCCAGCCTGTTTCCGCCGGATGCGATCAAGGCAGTTCTCGACGGCGCGTCGACACGCATACCCTTCACGCGCGACTGCGAGATTACGCTGGAGACCAATCCCGGCACGGTCGAGCACGGCCGCTTCGACGGTTACCTCGAAGCCGGCGTCAACCGGATTTCGTTCGGGGTACAGAGCTTCGATGACGAAAAACTTCGCGCATTGGGCCGCATCCACTCCGCTGACGAAGCGGAACGCGCCGTGAAACTGGCGCAGGACGCGGGATATACCAACATCAATCTGGATCTGATGTATGCCCTGCCGAAGCAAACTCTCGAAGGCGCTTTGGCCGACCTCGAAGGCGCTATCGCCTTGCAACCCACGCATATCTCGCATTACCAACTGACACTGGAGCCGGGCACGCCGTTCGCCAAACGCCCGCCGCCACTGCCCGACGACGACGCGGCCTGGGACATGCAGGAAGCGTGTCAGGCGCACCTTGCCGAAAGCGGATACACGCAATACGAGGTTTCGGCCTACGCACAACCGGGCTGGCGCTGCACACACAATCTCAATTACTGGCAATTTGGCGATTACCTCGGTATCGGCGCAGGGGCGCACGCAAAAATCTCGGGGCATCGTCTGAGGAGGCACGATCAAGGCAAAACAAACGCGCTGACCGTGAAACGACGCGACAAGGTACGCTCGCCGCGCGCGTACCTGGAAAGCGCCACGCTGAAACACCGCACACGTGGCGATATAACGATAGCGACGGAACAATTGCCTTTCGAATTCATGCTGAATGCCCTGCGGCTGAACGATGGCGTCGCGCGTGATGATTTCGGCGTACGTACCGGACTGCCGCTCGACGTCATCGACGCGCCTTTGCGCAACGCGCGCGCGCGTGGGTGGTTGATCGACGATCCTGCGCGTCTTCAGGCCACCCCCTTCGGCCGACGTTTTCTGAACGACGTGATCGAGTCGTTCCTGCCCGAACCTGATCCGGGGTACCGTCATGCCTGATTTCGTACCCGTCGATTGTCCCTATTGTGGTGAGCCGATCGAACTCACCGTGGACCGCTCGGCCGGTTCCGCCGCTTATGTCGAGGATTGTCCGGTCTGCTGCCAGCCCATGCAGGTGCGCGTGGACGTGGACGGCGATGCGGTCGCCGTCCGGGTCAAGACCGGCGACGAATGACGCTTGCGGCAGCCATGGCACTTTGCGTCGGGCTTCCCTAGAATCCCCCGACACGTGGGCGTTGCTGGCAGGGAGCTTGCATGCGAACCCACGGGGGAACCGATGAATACACAGCCGATGATGTCGACACTCGCCGACCGCAGTGACTTGGCGCCACGCGCCCGGCACCTGCTGGCGCAGCAACTGGCCGAGTGCGGCGGATTGCTGGAACCACTGCTCAAAAACGTGCTCGACGATCTCCAGCACGAACTGCTCCGGATCGCCCAGCAATCCAGCGGTGGCCAGGCCCAGCACGAAGCCATGGAAGCTCTCGGCGAACTCAAGGGTTCCCGCCCGCGCTTCCAGAACCGGCTGAGGGCGTTGCTCGAAGACAAGTTCGCCACTCTCGGAAAGCCGCAACCCGACGCGGCCCGCAAAGATACCTACCGGAATGGCGACGGCCTGTCGCTGGTCGATCCACATGACTTCGACGAGACGATGGCACTCGAGGACCTCGCTACGCGCACCGAACTGCACGCGGGCAGCGCCATCTACGATCTGTGCCACCGCTACGCGGTATTGCTCGCGTCCCCGCCTCTGGATAGCGAAATGCTGCCCCCTGGGCCAACCACCCTCGCCTCCGTACTGGGCGAGGCCGCAACTGGGCTCGGCTTGCAACATGAGCATCGCCTGCTGTTTTATCGCTTGTGCGACCGCCGCCTGTTCGGCGCGGCAGAGTCGTTTTTTGGGCGGCTCAATGAGCACCTCAAGGCATCCGGTATCCTGCCCGACCTGCGCAGCTACGTTCCCAAACGCGCCACGTCTTCGGAACGTCCGGCCGAGTCTCCCGTGCCCACGCAAGACCAGGCGCCCATGGCGCCCGTCACGAATTTCACTCCGCCGCGTACCGTGACACAGGCGCCCGGCATGAGCGAGCTGCACAGCCTGCTGGACGCCCGCCGCCATCACCTGCATCCCCAAGCCGCGGCGGCCGCCCAACCGGAACAGTTCGTGTCGATGCCGGCATTGCAGGAGGCTCTCGCGGCGCTGCAGGCGGTGTCGTCACGCAAGGTCGGTCCGCAGGCTGGCGAGAACCTTGCCAAGGAGCTGGTTGCCGAATTGCAGCGCAGCGCGCCTGCTGGCGAGGCCCCACAACTGCGGCCCGAGCACCGCGATGCGCTGGATCTGATTGGATTGCTTTACGACCAGTTGCGGACCGAGACCCGCAGCGAGGGCATCGCGCAACAACTCCTTTCGAACCTGCAAGTGCCGCTGCTGCGCGTTGCATTGTCTGACAGCGATTTCTTCACCGTCCGCAACCATCCGGCACGGCGGCTGCTCAACCTGGTACTGGAGACCGCCAACCTTTGGCTCGATCGCAGCGGCGACAGCTTCGATGCCGCGCTGAACCAGCGTTTGCAACGAAGTGTCCGGCGCGTGACCACCGACTTCCAGGGAGATATCGGAGTCATCGAGCGAGAAGCGGACGATCTCGATTCGCACCTTCGCCTGCTTTCCAGGCGCGCTGAAATTGCCGAACGCCGCCAGGTCGAGGCCGCGCAGGGCCGCGATCGGCTGCGCGACGCCCGCGCCACCGCCAGCGCAGCGATCGGCAAGCTCCTTGCGGGACACAAGACCACGCCTCTGGTCCGTGCCCTGCTGGAAAACGCGTGGACCGACACGCTAACCCTGACCGTCCTGCGCGATGGCGAGAACAGCGAGGCGTACCGGCGCCGGCTGGCCGACGCCGGCCAGTTGCTGGGATCCTCCGTGGAACGCGACGACACCAAGCTGGCCGCGGACCTGAATCACGGTCTGACCCAGGTCGGCTTGCAGGCAGCCGAAGCCGACCAGATCACCCGCTACGCATTGGACATGCCACAGCGGTCGGCCACGCAGGCCGCGACGCCGCCACCCAGCCAGACCGAACTCTTGATCCGGCTGAAATCACGCCACAAACCGGACGAGGACCAAGGCGCGCCCGCTGCAGAGGCCGTGCCGCGCAAGCTCGCGTTGACCCCCTCCGAACGCCGCGCGCTGGAGAGTCTCAAGACGCTGTCGTTCGGAAGCTGGCTGGAATTCACCATCAACCAGCAGGGCCAGAAGGCTGCCCGGAAGCTCGCCTGGTACGCGCCGTCGAGTGGCCGCTGCCTTCTGGTCAACGCACGTGGGGCGGCGTCGCCCGAACGGACGCTCGAACAAATCGCGCGCATGATGGCGCGCGGCCAGGTACGCCTTCTTCCGCGTCAGGATAGCGGTATGATCGACCGCGCTTGGAATGCACTGATTGCAGGGTTGCGAAAATTCGGCGGTACCACCGAGACCATGGAGACCGCGACATGAACGACGAACGTCGCAGCGCCCCGCGCAGGCCGTCCACGATTCCCATCGAAGTCATCGACAGCATCAGCGGCGAAAACATCGGCCGCGTCGGCAACCTCTCGCGCAACGGCATGATGCTGATTTGCCACCGGCCATTGAATGACAACTCCCTGTATCAGCTCCGCTTCCGTTTGCCTGATCTTCGCGGATCCCGGTCCGAAATCGAAACCGGCGTGCACACCATGTGGACCGAGCAGGCGGCGACCAACGGTTTCCAATGGTCGGGGGTACGCATCATCTCGATCAGCGCACCTGCCGCCAAGTCGCTGGACCACTGGCTGGATCAGAGCGTGGCCTGATTTTGCGATCGTCCATGATCGCCGCTTCGCCGGGCCCACAGGCCAACTGAACGATCTCGAGCTCAAGTAGACCGGAACGGCCATCCACGACCTGACTTTGCGCAAAAACCGCTGCGATCGGGGCACGGCATTCGTCACCGGTGTTTTGCTTTGCGGCGCGCTTCGCGGGATCATGGGCGCTCGCGTCCCGATGCCGCCTGCCATGACCGCCTCCCCGCAAGACAATCTTTCCGCGCTGTACCCCGCGCACCTTGCTGAAGTCGAACAACGCAGCGCCGACGCGCTGGCCGCCGCCGGCCGCGACACGCTGGCGGTCGCCGCGGGCATGCCGCACGGTTGGTTCCTCGACGACCAGGACTACACATTCAAGAGCAACCCGCATTTCCTGCACTGGCTGCCGTTGACCGACGCGCCGGGAAGCTGGATCGTGTACACGCCCGGTTCGAAACCGAAATTGATCTTCCTGCAACCACGCGATTACTGGCACGTGGTACCGGGCGCGCCCGCGGGCTACTGGGTCGATCGCTTCGACATCGTCACGATCCATTCTCCGGATGACGCGCGTGCGCACCTTCCCAAGGATCCCGCACGGTGCGCGATCATCGGCGAGCCGAATGCGGCAGTGGGCGATTTCGCTCCCGACAATCCCGCACCACTGCTGGACTGGCTGCACTACCGCCGCGCGTTCAAGACCGATTACGAACTCACGATGATGCGCGTCGCCAGCAAGATCGGCGTGCACGGCCACCGCGCGGCGGAAAAGGCATTCCACGAAGGCCTGCCGGAATTCGACATACATTGCAGATATCTGGAAGCCACCCGGCTGGCCGAACACCAGTTGCCTTATGGCAACATCATCGCGCTGGATGCACACGGTGCGGTGCTGCACTACATGCACTTCGACCGCAATCCGCCCACGCACGCGCATTCATTCCTGATCGACGCCGGCGGCAGCTTCCACGGCTACGCGTCCGACATCACGCGCACCCATGCGTCGCCCGATGCGGCCGAATTCCAGGCACTGATCGATGCCGTTGAAGGCGCGCAGCAGGGTTTCTGCGCAAAAGTGCGCGCGGGACAGGGCTATCCCGAACTGCACATCCACGCGCACCACGTATTGATGCAAGCCATGCGCGAACAGGGTTTCATTTCGTGCTCGGCCGAAGCCGCGGTCGCGAATGGCATCTCTTCAACATTCTTCCCGCACGGGCTCGGACATTTGATCGGTCTGCAAGTGCACGACGTTGCCGGGTTCGCGCGAGACGAAACCGGCGCGACGATTCCGAAACCCGACGGCCACCCCCATCTTCGCCTGACGCGCACGTTGCAACCCGGCATGGTCACCACCATTGAACCCGGCCTGTATTTCATCGACATGCTGCTGGCGGAACTGAAATCGAGGCCTGCCGCGAAGGACGTCGTGTGGAGCAAGGTCGACGCGTTCCGCAAATACGGCGGCATCCGCATCGAGGACGACGTGGTGTGCACCGAAGGCGATCCGGTCAATCTCACGCGCGAGGCGTTTGCGGTGGCATGAGCACCGGGCAAGCGTGCCCGCCCATGCATTCAGGCCAACACTTGGATACCGGTCACACTGTCGAAGTCGCGATCATGGGTGACGAGCGCGTCGGCATTGATCGCCAGGGCGCTGGCAAGCTGGATGGCATCCGGCAGCTTCAGACCATAACGGCCGCGCAAGCGGGCCGCGCTTTCGGCAATATCGCTGGTGAAATCCACCACCAGCCACGCCTCCAATGCCGCGCGATAGCGTCGGGCGAACGCTTCCTCGCCAGCCTTCATCGGCCCGGTCAACACTTCCGCAATGGTCACCGTCGTGATCGCCAACGCGATTTCGCCGGCCTCGTGGCGGCGGAAAAGAGGCTCGAACCGGGCCGCAAACCGGCGGTGACTTTCGAGGGTGTAGATAATCGGCGCGGTATCCACCAGTACCAGCGCCCCGTCACGGAGCAAATCGGCGTTCAGCGATTCCATTCATCGCGCATCCTGGCAATGGTGCGGGCGCTGGCCCGCCCCCACATGCCGCGTCCCGTTCCAGCAAGGGCCAACAACGAAGCCGGAGCGCGCCGGTTCACCGCCGACGCCGGAACCACCGCCGCCACGCTACGGCCATGACGGGTGATGATGGTGGTACGCCCGGACTCGGCCGCACTCAGGATGGCTGGCAGTTGCTGGCGCGCTTCCTCGGCGCCCTTGGAAATCAGTCGTGCCGGGGTCTTCATGGCTTAACTGTACAGTCTGTACAGCATCAGGTCAAGCAATCCCGCGCCTACTTCATCGCCTTGGAAGTCGTCGTCGTCGGCAGGCCGACTTTCTTGCAGAACGCGGCGAAACGCGGGTCGTGCTGGTAGCGCAGGATGAAGGGGTCGTAGAGCAGTTCCTGGATACCGGGATCGCGGTTGGTCCAGGCGCGCTCCAGCCACGCAAACATCTGGTCCGGATCGCGGCGCAGCGCGTAGACCTCGGCGATCTGGTACGGCGAGGCATTCGCTTGCGTATCGATCAGGTGCTTGAGCGCGGCATCGGCGGCGGCACGATCGGGGCCAATCTGCCGCGCGAGCGCCAGGGCGATGCTCTGCCAGCCGCCGTTCGCGGGTTCCGCCTGCGCTGCGGCCAGCGCGGCCTTGGCGTCGCCGCGCTGGATCTCGATGATCGCCAGTTGCTCGTGATAATCCACTGCCGCCGGTTGCAGTGCGATCGCCTTGTCGATCGCTGCCGCGGCCTCATCAAGACGGCCCAAGCCGGAAAGGTATCTGGACTTCCAGCTGTACCAGCTTGCATTCAGCGGATCGGTAGCCAACGCCTGCCGGGTCAGCGTGACCGCCTGCCCGGGGTGCCCCAGTGTCGCTAACAGATTGCCGAGATTGAACAGAATTCCTCCGTCATGCGGCGCCAGTTGCGCGGCGCGCTGGTCTTCGGCCTGCGCTCCGGTCCAGTCGAAATCGGCGGCCTGTAGCAGGAAGCCACGCGCCCCATGTGCCGCCGCCAGATCCGGGTTGAGTGCCAGCGCGGTGTTGGCCGCCGCGCGCGCTTCCGCATACGCCTTCTGGGCATCTTGTCCGTCAAGAAATGCCTCCGCCAAATTCGTCCACGCAGACGACAAGTCGGCATACTCCAGCGCATAGCGCGGATCGGCCTCGATCGCCGCCTGGTACTGCGCGATCGCCCGGCGTTCACCGGCTTCATTGCTGCGTGCGGCATAGAACTTGCCTTGCAGGTACGCGCTGTAAGCGGCAAGGTTTCCGCTGGGCGGGTGGTCGCTTTGCGCCACCGCGCCGCCGCTGTCCGTCAGCTTGGCTTGCAAGGCGCCGGCGACGGCGTGTGTGATGGCGTCCTGAAGCGTGAACAGGTCCTTGTACGGCCGGTCGTAGTGCTGCGACCACAGCGTGCTGGCATCCTTGGTATTGATCAGCTCGGCGCTGATGCGCACTTCGTCGCCCTGCCGGCTCACGCTGCCTTCCAGCAGGTGCGCCACGCCGAGCTTGGCGCCGATTGTCTGCGCATCATCCTTGCTGTTGCGGAACTGGAACGCGGAGTTGCGGCCGATCACCTTCAAGCCCGCGAACTGCGACAGCGCGGTGATGAAGTCCTCGGACAGGCCGTCGGAGAAATACTGCTAGTCCTTGTCGCCGCCCTCGTTGACAAACGGCAGCACGGCGATGGATTTGGCGGGGATTTTTTCCGCGGTAACCGGCATCGTCGGTGGTGTGTTCGCCTCGGCGTGCGCGCCAGCCGTGGCCACAGCCGATGTATGCGGCGATGCAGCCGTTGCGGTTTGCGTGGCCAGCGGCGCATGCCGCAGCACCAGCAACCGCCAACCCAGCAACGCCACCGCGACAACCAGCACCGTGATGATCACGCTGTTGAGCCTGCGTCCGACTTGGCGCGCTTCGTGTGCCGGGCGCGCGTCCGGCGATCCCGCCGGCACGGTGCGGCGAACGCCTTCGGGCGTGATCTCGTACACCCACGCCAGCACCACCGCGACCGGAAAACCCAGCACGATCACCAGCACCACCAGCCGCACCGCCCAGTCGGGGATCTTGAAAAATGGAAAGACTTGCGTCGCGACCTGGATCAGCAGCCAGCCCGCAACGACATAGGCAACCGCGACACGCCACACATGGCGGCGTTTCAGCTCTTCGACCAAGCCGGGCTTGTCGGATGCCACCCTATGCGGATCCCCTGCCGGCAAGGGGCCGGCTTCCAGTCTTTTGAAGTGTAACCAATCTACGCTCGCGGCGCAGGTTGGGTACGAGACAAACGCGACGAGGCGATGATCGGCCTTTATCGCTCCATGGGGAAAGGAGTGATCCGCACATGACCATCGCCACACGAAACGGCACAGTGCGATCTGCGATCATTCCGCACTTTTCGGGGATGATCTTCGGCATGAGCAACGAATACGCGATCCGCCGCAACGTCGGCGCGTGGGCGTTGATGTTCACGGGCCTTGGCTCGATCATCGGCTCGGGCTGGCTGTTCGGCGCATGGCGCGCGGCGGAACTGGCGGGACCCGGGGCGATCTGGGCATGGATCATCGGCGCGGTCGTGATCATGTTCATCGCGGTGACCTACGCCGAACTCGGCGCGATGTTTCCCGAGTCCGGCGGCATGGTGCGCTACGGACAGTACTCGCACGGCACGCTGGTCGGCTTCATCGCGGCGTGGGCCAACTGGATCGCGATCGCCTCGGTGATTCCGGTCGAGGCGGAAGCCTCGGTCCAGTACATGTCGTCCTGGCCGTGGCAGTGGGCGCAGAACCTGTACCACCAGACGCCGGGCGGGCTCGGAGCCCTCAGCACGACCGGGCTGGGGATCGCGGCGGTGCTCGTGGTTGGATATTTCCTGCTCAATTTCTGGAGCGTGAACCTGTTCGCCAAGACCAACTCCGGGATCACGATCTACAAGCTGATCGTGCCCGCGCTGACCGCGATCGCGCTGATGGCGACGTCGTTCCACCCCGAGAATTTCCATGTCGGCGTCCACGGCGGCGCCCACGTTTACAACGTGTCCGCGATCCTGACCGCGGTGGCGATCAGCGGCATCGTCTTCAGCTTCAACGGCTTCCAGAGTCCGGTGAACCTCGCGGGCGAGGCTCGAAATCCGGGTCGCAGCGTGCCGTTCGGGATCGTCGGCTCGATCGTGCTGGCGACGATCGTGTATCTGCTGTTGCAGGTCGCGTTCCTCGGTTCGGTCGACCCGACGCAACTCGCCAAGGGTGGCTGGTACGCGCTTGACTACAGTTCTCCGTTCGCACAGCTTGCGCTGGCGTTGAACCTCAACTGGTTGGCCTTGTTGCTGTACTCCGATGCGTTCGTCAGTCCGTCCGGCACCGGTGCGACCTACACGGCGACGACGGCGCGGATGATCTACGGCATGCAGCGCAACGGCACCCTGCCCGCGGTCCTCGGCAAGGTGCATCCGCGCTATGGCATCCCGCGCCCGGCGATGTGGCTGAACCTGGTGGTCGCCTTCATCTTCATGTTTTTCTTCCGCGGCTGGGCAACGCTCGCCGAAGTGATTTCGGTCGCGACGATCATTTCTTACCTGACCGGTCCCGTGAGCGTCAGCGTGTTGCGACGCACCGCGCCGGAATTGAATCGCCCGTTGCGAATTCCGTTGCTGCGCGTCGTCGCGGGCCTCGCGTTCGTGTTCGCCACGGAGCTGCTGTACTGGGCGCGCTGGCCGCGTACCGGCGAGATCATCCTGCTGATGGTGGTCGCGCTTCCAATCTGGTTCTGGTACGCCGTGCGAAAAGGCGGCGCCGACTTCATGCTGCAAGTGCGTGGCGCGCTATGGCTGATCTTCTATCTTCCCGCAATTGCCGCGCTGTCATGGGCCGGCAGCGCGAAGTTCGGCGGCCACGGCTATTTTCCCTACGGGTGGGACCTTCTGATCGTCGCCGTCGTCGCGGTCGGGTTCTTCGCGTGGGGTCTGGCCTGCGGCTGGCACACGCCGGAAATCGAGGCGATCCGCATGGAGGCACATGCACATCCGCGCGCGATCATGATGCCACCCGACGAGGACACCGCCGAACGGATGACGGGGCTGTAGCGCCCCGTCGATCAGATCGCCAGGATGTCGCCGAGCAAAGCCTGCGCGGTAACCTCCGGTCCCGCGCCCGCGCCCTGGATCAACAACGGGCGTGTCGCATAGCGCGTGGTGGTGAGGGCAAACAGATTGTCGGCACCTAGCAGGTGCGCTGCAGGATGATCGCGCGGCACTTCGGCAAGCCCTACCCGTGCGCCGCCCTCAGCGTTGAAACATGCCAGGTAGCGCAACACGTTCCCGTGCGCCGCGGCGGCGACGTGTCGTGTAGCCACGATCGCATCGAGTTCATCCAGACGCTCCATGAATTGACCCCGCGTGATCGTACGCAACGCTTGCGGCACCAGGCTCTCGACTTCGATTTGCGTGCGTTCCAGCGGGAAACCGGCCGCACGCGCGAGGATCAGCAACTTGCGGGCGACGTCTTCGCCGGAAAGATCTGCCCGGGGATCGGGCTCGGTATATCCGAGCGCGCAGGCTTCGCCCAGCAACCTCGAGAAGGATTGCCTGCCGTCGTAGTGGTTGAAGAGGTAGGAAAACGATCCCGAAAAAACCCCTTCGATCCGTGTGACGCGATCGCCACATGCACGCAGGCGGCGCAACGTGGACAACACCGGCAGGCCCGCACCCACCGTCGCGCTGTCGCCATAGTTCCCGCCTTGCGCTTGCGTGGCCTGCAACGCGCGCCAGCCGGCCAGTCCGCCGCCGGCGAGCGCCTTGTTGGCGGTGACGACGTGGCAGCCCATTGCCAACCATTCTCCATGTCGCGCCGCAAGATCATGCGACGCGGTCGCGTCGATGATCACCTTGATCGACCGATGGCTGGCATGAAGCGCATCGAGCAGCGCGCGATCGTCGCGTACCTCGCCGACGCTGTCGAGCCGTTCGCGCAGGCGGCGCTCGGCCAAGGCGGCAGGATGCGTCTGTTGGCGGCGCGAATTCGCCGCACCAACGAGCCGCAGATTCGCGCCCGCAGGCGTTCGCAGCAATTGCAGGAACGCGCCACCGACCTGCCCCGTTCCCAGCAATACGATTGCGATCTCGCGCTTCGCCGCGACACGCGGGCGTACGGGCTCCGCCAGTACCGCACTCATGCGGGCACCGCCACGCGTCTGGATGCCGCAGCGGAGGCACGCGCGAGTCCTGCGCGCAAATCGCGCGACAGATCGTCGACATCTTCGATCCCGACCGACAACCGCAGCAGCGCGTTGGAAATGCCCGCCGCACGGCGCGCTTCCGACGCCATCGCCGCGTGCGTCATGGTGGCCGGGTGTGCGACCAAGCTTTCCACACCGCCGAGCGATTCGGCCAGGGTGATGCACTGGAGGCCGTCGAGGAACGCACGCACCGCACTTTCGCCACCCGCCAGCTCGAAACTCAGCATCGCGCCGAAGCCGCGCTGCTGGCGCGCTGCCAAGGCGTGCTGAGGATGCGAGGCAAGACCCGGATAGAACACCCGCCTGACTGCGTCGTGCTCGTTCAGAAGTTCCGCCAATGCGGTCGCGTTCTCCTGATGCACGCGCAGCCGCGCCGACAGCGTGCGCAAGCCGCGCAATGTCAGCCAACTATCGAACGGCGCACCCGTGAGCCCGAGGCAATTACCCCACCACTTCACTTGTTCAGCCACGGCAGGATCGCGCGCGACCACCGCACCGCCGACCACGTCACTGTGGCCGTTGATGTATTTGGTGGTCGAATGCACGACCACGTCGGCGCCCAGCGTCAGCGGCTGTTGCAAGGCCGGGGACAGGAAGGTGTTGTCCACCATGCACAGCGCTCCGACTGCGTGCGCGGCCTCCGCGACGTGGCGGACATCGGTGATTCTGAGCAATGGGTTGGACGGCGTTTCCACCCACACCAGTGCGGGATTTTTCGACAGGCCTCGCGCCAGTGCGGAAGGATCAGTCAGATCGGCGAAGTGCACCTCGAACCGCCCTTTTCCGGCCCACGCATCCAGCAGCCGCCAGGTTCCGCCGTAACAGTCGTGCGCGGCAAGCACCGTCGCGCCCGCGGGTACCAGCTCCAGCGCCAATGCGACGGCGGCCATCCCGCTCGACGTCACCACCGCGCCAGCACCGTGTTCCAGATCGGCGAGCGCGCCCGCGAGCAGGTCGCGCGTCGGATTGCCGCTGCGCGAGTAATCGTATTCGCGCTTTTCGTTGAAACCCGCGAACGAGTAATTGGTCGAAAGGTGCAACGGCGGCACCACAGCGCCATGCTGGATGTCAGTCTCGATGCCGGCGCGCACGGCGCGCGTACAGGAAGCGATCGTGGTCATGTCAGTCTCCGCAATTTTGCAGGGCTTCGCACAGCAACGGCGTGAGGCGTTCGGACTCCTTCAGAAACCCGTCGTGGCCATAGGGTGTTTCGATGACATCGAGGCTGGCGGGGGCACCCAGGCGTTGCTGCAATTCGCACAGGTCCGCAAGCGGCACCAGCCGGTCGCTGGCGAATCCGATCAGCGTCGTCGGCACGCGCACCGATGCCGGATCGACGTCGTGCAGGTCGATCGATTCCGACAGCGCGAGGTAATGCCGCGCATCGAAGCGCGCGGCGAACTTGCGGCCGTTGTAGTCCAGCCAATCCTCCACCGGCAGACGAAAATGTCCGCCAACGAATTCGGCGCCGCCGGAAAAACGCCGCGCAAACTCGGCGCTGCCGCGATAGGTAGTGAGCGCCAGTTGGCGTGCCAACGACAGCGCCGATTCAAGGCAATTGTTTTCGATGCCGATCCTGACGATGCTGCGCTGCACCGCGCGTTGTGCGGTCGCCAGCGGATGCGGACGGTGCGCGCCGGCCAGCGCGACCAGCTGCGACAAGCGATCGGGATAGCGCGCTGAAAACGCGAGGCCAACCATCGCGCCGTAAGATGCGCCGATGAACGCCTCGACACGCGCGATCGACAGCGCGTCCAGAAGCCCGGCCAGCGCATCGGCCTGATCCTCGCTGGAGACCGATACGGCACCGAGGTCGTCCGCATCCAGCCAATCGATCGCGAGCACGCGCACACGCTCAAGATCGATCGCACGTCCGGTACCAACCAGCGTTTCCCACCAGCCGGGTGCCGGATGTTCGCTGGTGGCGCACACATCGCGACTGGCGGAAATGCCGCCCTGGACGATGACGGTCGGCGCGCCCGGTGCGCCTATCCACAGGTAGTGCACGTCCACGTCGCATGCGACTTCGCCGAAGCGCGGTGTGATCCGGATGCGGCGCGCGCCACGAATGCAAGGGAACGTCCCGCGCTCGCTCGGCCGGCGCGAAGTTTCCGCAAAAGTCGCCTGCAAAGGCTCGGGTTCGGCAAGGGCAACGCTCATGCGGTTCTCCTGATGCGGCATCCGGACATCGAGTCCGCGGAGAACCGATAGCAGCCGGCGAAGGCCCCACCGGCACGGCGAGGCATCGTTCGACTCATCTTTCGGGTGGCGCATAGCGCCTCCGCAGGAGTTGGCACCGTGCGGAACCTTTCGGTTCCGCGGGTTGCCCCGGCTTCCAAGGGCCTGTCCCTCAGCCGGTCTCGATGAGCAATGTGCGACAAGATAACGATCATTTCGACCCATGTCAATAGCCGTATAGACGTCCATATATGAGAATATCCGACGCCCGCGCAACCCGCACGTGAACCGGCAGCTGCTGACTTGACCAGTTCATTTATGTGTAGATACACTTATTTTCGTGATTCCCGACCCCGCCATCTTCGAAACCACTCGTTGCCTATGCCTCGCATCGCGCCGCGCCGCGCGCACCATCACGCGCGAGTTCGACCGCGCGCTGCGCCCGTGCGGGCTGCGCGCGACCCAGTTCACGCTGCTGTCGGCGCTGCGTCTGGCAGGCCCGCAGTCGATCGGCGATCTGGCCGAGCTGCTGGGCATCGACCGCACCACACTGACCCGCAATCTTGCGGTCGCCGAACAACACGGCTGGGTGACGCTGCGCGTTGACCGCCGCGATGCGCGCTCACGCGTCGCCGCGATCACCAGCAAGGGCTCACGCACGCTGATCGCATCCATCCCAATGTGGCGCAAGACCCAGCAACGCTTGCTCGATGGCATCGGTGAGCCTGCGGCGGCCAGCTTGCGCAGGCTCGCCGGCGGCCCTTGCACCTTGCCGCCTCCCACCGACTCACCGAAGGAGTCCAAGCCATGAAACTCTACTGGTCCGACGTACTGTCCCCGCGCAAGGCCTGCGCTGTCGCAAAATACCTGCAATCGCCCGTCGATTATGCGTACATCGATCTCGGGCGCGGCGAACACAAGACGCCCGAATATCTCGCGCTGAATCCCAACGGCAAGGTGCCGACGCTGGTCGACGACACG
Source organism: Rhodanobacteraceae bacterium (assembly GCA_050737995.1). Taxonomy (GTDB): domain Bacteria; phylum Pseudomonadota; class Gammaproteobacteria; order Xanthomonadales; family Rhodanobacteraceae; genus 66-474. The sequence continues at coordinate 9,717 of JBOHYR010000017.1, read as the reverse complement.
CGGTCATTGTGGGAAGCCGACGCAATCATGTGCCACCTGGCCGCGCGCTGCGATTCCGACTTGTGGCCGCAGGACGCGCGCCAGATCGAGGTGATTCGCTGGCTGAGCTGGGCCAGCCAGCATTTCAACCGCGAGGGCGGCAACCTGTACTTCGAATACATCATCAAACCGCGGTTCGGCCTGGGCGACGCCGACCATGCAGAGGTGAAGCGCACCACGGATGAGTGGCGTCGTTTTGCCACGATCCTCGACAATCATCTGCAAGATCGCCGGTGGCTGGTCGGCGATGCGCTCACGGTTGCCGATGTCTCCGTCGCGATCACGCTTCCCTACGCCGAACGCGCGCATATCCCGCTGCACGAATTCCCCGCGATCAAGCGCTGGCACGAACAGCTGAACGAGCTGGAGGCATGGCGAGAGCCTTTCCCCGCCCTCGCCGAAGCAGCGGCCTGAACGAGACTCCTGCAGCCGGTTGTCGATATTCTCCCTTGTCATTCGTCGTCACATCGAAACCATCCCGAACCTGACTCCCGCCATGCCCAAGGTCAGCACCATCTCACCCTGCCTGTGGTTCGACAATCAGGCCGAGCAGGTCGCACGGTTCTATACCTCGGCGACGCCGATCGCGCAGGCCGCGTAATGGCCGAAGTGATGGCGATGAAGAAGCTCGATATCGCGGCGCTGCAGCGCGCCGCGGCGGGTTGAATCGCTGCACTCACAACCACCATCAATGGAGGAAACCACCATGCAGCTTGCCAGTTACCTGTTCTTCAACAACCAGGCCGCTGAAGCGTTCGATTTTTACGCCAGATGCCTCGGCGGCAAAATCGTCATGAAGATCACGATGGGCGAGATGCCCGGCTCCGAAAACGTGCCGGCCGAAACGCGCGGGCTGATCGCACACGTGCGGCTCGCGGCGGACGACGCCGTCCTGATGGGGTCCGACTGGTGCGGCCCCACCCAGGAGCCCTACCCAGGCATCCACGGCAACGCGGTGTCGCTAAGCGTCGACGCACCTGACGAAGCCGAACGCCTGTTCAAGGCATTGAGTGAAGGCGCCAAAGTCACGATGCCAATCGCCGAAACCTCGTGGGCGCTGCGGTTCGGGATGCTGACCGACCGCTATGGCGCGATGTGGATGGTCAATTGCAACCGGCCGGAAACGGGACGCGAGCCATGAACCAACCATCCATCGTTTCACGCGAGACCTGGCTGAAGGCACGCAAGACATTGCTGGACAAGGAGCGTGCCCTGACCCATCAGTTGGATGCACTGCGCGCCGAACGGCGGCAACTGCCTTGGGTCAGGATCGACAAGCCCTACGTGTTCGAGGGGCGAGACAGCGGCCACACCCTGGCCGACCTGTTCGGAACCCACAGCCAGCTGGCGATCTACCACTTCATGCTGACGCCTGGCTCGGACCACGTCTGCCCGGGCTGCTCTTTCCTCATGGACCACATGGACGCGGCGCGGCGGCACTTCAAGCACGCGGACCTAGCGTTCGCCGCAGTTTCGCGCGCCCCGGTTGGGCGGATCGAGGAGGTCAGGAAACGGATGGGCTGGACGTTTCGCTGGGTCTCCTCGGACGAGGGCGACTTCAATTACGACTTCGGCGTGTCGTTCCGCGCGGAGGATCGCGACGCCGGCCGCGCAACCTACAACTACGGTCTCACTCCCATCCATACCAGTCCCGACATGTTCGGTGTCAGCATCTTCGTGAAGAACGAGGCGGGCGAAATCTTCCACTGCTACTCCACCTACCATCGCGGCACCGAGTTGCTGATCGGCGCATTCAACTGGCTCGACCTCGCCCCCAAAGGCCGCAACGAGGAGGACGGCACCATGAACTGGGTACGCCTGCACGACGAGTACGACATGCCAACGCATTGACCAGGCCGCAATCCAGCATGCGAGCAACGATGCCCCCGAAAGAATCCCCGGCGAATTGCGCAAGGCGCAGTCGGCGCACGTCGAACGCGGCGACGTACCGAGGATCCTTCTGACCAACCGTTCCATGGATTCACCCACGCCGTCCCACGTATCCAATGATCTCTGGACGACGGCAATACAAGCGATCGCGTGACCCCGGACGGCCCCTCGGCCATTCATTCTCGAAGGCGCAACCATGAATCGACACCGCAACGCACTGATGCTCGCGTTGTTGCTGGTCTCTGGCACCGCCGCGGCCGCGCCGGTCCACTTCACCATCGACCCTGCTCACACCTATCCGAGTTTCGCCGCCGACCACATGGGTCTTTCGACATGGCGCGGCAAGTTCGACCACACCTCGGGCACGATCACGCTGGATCGCGCGGCGCGGACCGGCACGGTTCACATCGTGACCGAGATTGCCAGCATCAACTTCGGCAACCCACCGCTTCGCAATATGATGCTGCGCGCTGCCCTGCCCGCAGCGCTGTGCAAGATCCAATGCGCCCTTTTCGACGCCGCGAAATATCCGCACGCGGTTTACGATGGCAAGCTTGCGGGCTTCGTGGATGGTGCACCCACCCGCGTGGTCGGCAAGTTCACGCTGCATGGCGTGACGAGCCCGCTGGATCTGAAAATCGGGCACTTCAAATGCATCGCCGACCCGATGCTGAAACCGCGCGAGCGCTGCGGCGCCGAGGCCTCGGCAAGCTTCGACCGCGCCGCGTTCGGTATCGATGCCGGCCAATCGTTCGGCTTCGACATGAAGGTTGCCTTGCAGATCCAGGTCGAGGCCGTGGAGGACAAATGACATGAGCCTGACGCTATACTTCCATCCGTTGGCCTCGTACTGCCACAAGGTACTGATCGCTTTGTACGAGAACGACACGGCGTTCGAGCCGCGGATCGTGTATCTGAAGCAGGAAGCCTCGCGCGAAACTTTCCGCAAGGTCTGGCCGATGCTGCGCTTTCCGGTACTGCATGACGACGCGCGTGGCAAGACCATTCCCGAGTTCAGCATCATCATCGAATACCTCGCGCAGCATTACCCGGGCGCGGTGAAACTACTGCCGGACGATCCGGAGAGCGTGCTGGAGGTACGGCTCCGCGATCGCTTCTTCGATGAATACGTGCACACGCCGATGCAGAAAATCATCACCGATCGATTGCGCCCCGAAGGAAGACACGACGAGCACGGCGTGGAACAGGCGCGCGCGCAACTGCGAACAGCCTACGGCTGGCTCGAACAGGATTTGCGAGGCCACGAATGGGCCGTCGGCGATGGCTTCACGATGGCCGACTGCGCGGCAGCGCCCCCGCTGTTCTTCGCCAACCAGGTGGAACCGCTGGACGGCCATCCGCAAATCGCCGCGTACCTGTTGCGGCTGATGCAACGTCCGTCCTACGCCCGGGTGCTGAAAGATGCCGAGCCGTATTTCCATATGGTGCCGAAGTAACGCAACGTCCTTCCGCAAGCGCCGCCGCTAGAATGGCCGGTTTGCCGATCCGCGCAAACCCATGCCCGACCACACCTCCGAAACCCGCCGCCGCCGCACCTTCGCGATCATCTCGCATCCGGACGCAGGCAAGACCACGCTGACCGAAAAATTGCTGCTTTTCGGCGGCGCGATCCAGATGGCCGGCGCGGTCAAGAGCCGCAAGACTGCGCGCCACGCGACCAGCGACTGGATGGCGATGGAGAAAGAACGCGGTATCTCCGTTACCAGCTCGGTGATGCAGTTTCCGTACCAGGGCAGCATCGTCAACCTTCTGGACACGCCCGGTCACGCGGACTTTTCCGAGGACACCTATCGCGTGCTTACCGCGGTCGATTCCGCGCTGATGGTGATCGATTGCGCCAAGGGCGTCGAGGAACGCACCATCAAGCTGATGGATGTGTGCCGCCTGCGCGACACGCCGATCATGACGTTCATCAACAAGCTCGACCGCGAGGGCCGGCCACCGATCGACCTGCTGGACGAAGTCGAATCGGTGCTGAAGATCCAGTGCGCGCCGGTGACCTGGCCGATCGGGATGGGCAAGCGCCTGAAGGGCGTGTATCACCTCATCGACGACGAGGTGCACCTGTACGAGACCGGGCGCAATTTCACCCGCCAGGATTCGACGATCCTGAAAGGCCTCGACGATCCCGAGCTTGAAAATCGCATCGGCGCGGACATGCTGGCCGAACTGCGCGACGAACTGGAACTGGTGCGTGGCGCCTCGCATCCGTTCGAGCTCGACAAGTATCTTGCCGGCGTGCAGACCCCGGCGTTCTTCGGCTCGGCCGTCAACAATTTCGGCGTGCAGCCGTTGCTGGACTTTTTCGTCGAACACGCGCCATCGCCGAGATCGCGCGCGACCACCACGCGCAAAGTGTCGCCCGACGAGGACAAGCTGTCCGGCTTCGTGTTCAAGATCCAGGCCAACATGGACCCCGCGCACCGCGATCGCGTGGCCTTCCTGCGCGTGTGCTCGGGCAGCTACCAATCCGGAATGAAGGCGCTGCAGGTGCGCAGCGGCAAGGAGGTCAAACTCACCAATGCACTGACCTTCATGGCGTCCGAACGCGACATCGCCGAAACCGCGTATCCGGGCGACGTGATCGGCCTGCACAACCACGGCACCATCTCGATCGGCGACAGCTTCAGCGAAGGCGAGCAGCTGGTCTTCACCGGCATCCCCAACTTCGCGCCGGAACTGTTCCGCCGCGCCCAGCTTCGCGATCCGCTGAAGATGAAGGCGCTGCGCGCCGGCCTCGCGCAATTGTCCGAGGAAGGCGCGACCCAATTCTTCCGGCCGCTGATGTCGAACGATCTGATCCTCGGCGCGATCGGCGTGCTGCAGTTCGACGTCGCCGCGTACCGCTTGAAGGACGAATACAACGTCGACTGCGCATTCGAGAACGTCGGCGTCGTCACCGCGCGTTGGGTGCATTGCGACGATGCGAAGAAACTCGCGGATTTCCGCGAGCGCAATGCCTCGCACCTCGCGCTGGATGGCGCCGGACAACTGGTCTATCTCGCACCCACCCGCGTCAACCTGCAACTCGCGCAGGAACGCTGGCCCGAAGTCACCTTCTCTGACACGCGCGAACACGCGGCCTCCGTCGCGACGTGATCGGTGGAGGGCCGATCGGAGCGGAGATCAGGCCGCGTGTCCAAAGAATCCTTGCAGACTCGTCAGGATCATCTGCATCGCGATTGCCGCCAGGATCATGCCCATCAGCCGCTGGGTGATCGCGGTCACCTTGCCCGAAAGGTAATGGCCGATCAGCGGAGCAGCGAACAACGCTACCGCCAGCAGGACCAGGAACGCGCCTAGTCCGAGTGCAAGCGCGATCTCCTGACCATGCGCGAAGGCCTCCTGGCCCAACACGATCATGCTGGCGATGGTGCCGGGGCCGACCAGCAACGGGATGGTCAGCGGATAGATCGCCACATCCTCGGCATTGATGTCGGCGATGTCGGCGCGTTCCGAATTCGTGGGCGCATGCTGGCTGCTCGCCGTGCCCCGCACCATCGACAACGCGATCAGCAGCACCAGCAGACCGCCCGCGAGACGAAAATCGTCGATGGTGAGGCCGAACACTTTCAGGATCGCCTGCCCGGCGACCGCAGAGACGATGCAGCCGATCGTCACGCCCAGCGATGCGGTCAACGCGATCTTCCGCCGCACCGCATCCGAGGCGCCGTCGGTCAGGGAAAGGAAGACCGGAATGTTGGCGATCGGGTTCATGATCGCGAACAGCGCGGTGAACACCTTGATGGCGAATCCCGGATCCATCGACGCCTCCAGTCGGTTCGTGATCAGATGGCCGCCCACCGCGGAACGGCGATTGTCCTCTCCTCGCACTGGTTGCGTAGTCTAACCCGCGCCTGCACCAGAGCGGCCACGAACGCCCGCGCGAATCCGCGCGGGCATGGCGTTACACTGAGGGCTTCCCTTGGCACGGAACCGAGCACATGAAAGTGAAAGCCGCTGTTGCGCACAAGGCTGGTGCGCCACTTAGCATCGAAAACGTCGACCTCGAAGGCCCGCGCGCGGGCGAAGTGCTGGTGCAACTGAAGGCCACCGGCATCTGCCACACCGATGCGTACACCTTGTCGGGCGACGATCCCGAAGGACTGTTCCCGGCGATCCTCGGCCACGAAGGCGCGGGCATCGTCGCCGAAGTCGGTGCGGGCGTGAAATCCGTGGCCCCCGGCGACCACGTGATCCCGCTGTACACGCCCGAATGCCGCGAGTGCGAATACTGTCTCAACCCCAAGACCAACTTGTGCCAGGCGATACGCGAAACCCAGGGCAACGGCCTGATGCCGGATGGCAGCAGCAGGTTTTCATCCAGCGGCTATCCGATCCACCACTACATGGGCACCTCCACCTTCGCCGAATACACCGTGCTGCCGGAAATCGCGCTGGCGAAGATCCGCGAGGACGCGCCGTTCGACAAGGTCTGCTACATCGGCTGCGGCGTCAGCACCGGCATCGGCGCGGTGATCAACAGCGCCAAGGTCGAACCAGGATCGAAAGTCGTGGTGTTCGGACTCGGCGGCATCGGCCTCAATGTAATCCAGGGCGCACGCCTTGCCGGCGCCGCGATGATCGTGGGCGTCGACCGCAATCCGGCGCGCAAGGAACTCGCCGGGAAATTCGGCATGACCCACTTCGTCAATACATCCGAAGTCGAGGGCGAGTTGGTGCCCTACCTCGTGTCATTGACCAAGGGCGGCGCGGACTATTCGTTCGAATGCATCGGCAACGTCAAGGTGATGCGCCAAGCGCTGGAATGCTGCCACAAGGGCTGGGGCGTGTCGTGCATCATCGGCGTCGCCGGCGCGGGCCAGGAAATTTCCACGCGACCATTTCAGTTGGTCACTGGGCGACGCTGGATCGGCTGCGCTTTCGGCGACATGCGCGGGCGCACCGATGTGCCGAAAGTCGTCGACTGGTACATGCAGGGCCTGATCGAGATCGACCCGATGATCACCCACACGCTGAAACTCGACGACATCAACGAGGGATTCAACTTGATGCACAAGGGCGAGTCGATCCGCAGCGTCGTGGTGTACTGACAACTTGAACAACGCTGATCTTCAGCCGCAGCTTTCCCTTCTCCCTTCGGGAGAAGGTGGCGCAAAGCGCCGGATGAGGGTTCGGCCCCGCGCGGTGTCGGGAATGCCGGCACACCTACCTCGCGCAGCGCGAATGCGTACCCTCACCCGCCCCTGCGGGGGCACCCTCTCCCGACGGGAGAGGGGATTTGATCTACAGTGATCCGAGGCTAATCAAGAGTCACCATGGAAACGATTTCCGAACAACGCTGCTTCGGCGGCACGCAGGGTTTCTACCGGCACGAATCGCAAGCGTGCACCGGCCCGATGACCTTCGCCGTGTACACGCCACCGCAGGCCGCGCACGGCAAGGTTCCGGTACTGTTTTACCTCGCCGGTCTCACCTGCACGCAGGAGACGTTCCCGATCAAGGCCGGTGCGCAACGCGTCGCGGCCGAACTCGGCTTGATGCTGGTCTCCCCCGACACCAGTCCGCGCGATACCGGCATCGAAGGCGCGACCGACGACTGGGAGTTCGGCGAAGCCGCGAGCTTCTACGTCGACGCCACGCAAGCGCCGTGGTCGTCGCGTTTCAGGATGGAAACTTACATCGTCGACGAACTGCGGGCGCTCATCGAGCGGCAATTCCCGGCCGATCCCGACCGCTGCGGAATCATGGGCCATTCGATGGGTGGCCACGGCGCGCTGACGCTGGGGCTGCGACATCCGGGACGTTACCGCTCACTGTCGGCGCTGGCGCCGATCACAGCGCCGACCCTGGTGCCTTGGGGCGAACGCAAGATCTTCATCATGTACCTCGGCGAGGACCGCACCGAATGGAAACGCCACGACGCCTGCGAACTGCTGCACGCGGGCGCGCGCTTCGGCGGCACGATCCTGGTCGATCAGGGCGAGGAAGACCCCTACCTCAAGGAGCAACTGCGTCCGGAATTGCTGGAGCAAGCCTGCGAGGAAGTCGGCCAACCGCTGACCCTGCGCATGCAACCCGGTTACGACCACAGCTACTGGTTCGTGCAGAGCTTCATCGAGGATCACCTGCGGCATCATGCTGCTGCATTGGTTCGCTAGGGAGCCTCTGATCCGGTTAGGGTAGCGCTACCAAAGCTGCCACGCACTTTTGCGACGAGACGCGGCTACGCCACATGCAGCGACCGCTTGGCGTCCTTGCCGCCGTGGATCACTGCGGCGCGCAGTTCCTCGGGGTCGAAGTCGTCGACGTTGATGAATTCGGCGGTGACTTTTCGCAAGCGTTCCAGTTGCACGCGCTCGGCGGCGGTGATCGCGCCGTTCTGTTCGGCTTCGGCCAGTTCTCCCAAATAGTCGTGTGCCTTGAAGTTTCCGGCCTTGACGGCTTTCAGGAACTTGCGCTCGACGGGCTCGGCCGCGACCACTTCCGGCAGCAGCGCGTGCATGCGGCCGACCGGATTGTTGGCGGTCTGGGTGAGGTAGATGCCGTGCACCAGCGCGTCGCGCGCGCTGTTGGGCGCGGTCAGGATTGCGGCGACTCGGCGGCCCAAACGGTCTGAGGGCGGCACTTCGCGGCGGCCGAACGGGAACACCAGGGCGCGCAGCAGCCACGCGACCGGGCGCACCGGGAAATTGCGGATCACGCCGTCGATCGCCATCTGGATGTTCCAGATGGACTGATGGAACGCCCACGCCAGCAGCGGCCGCTCCGCTTCCGGCCGGTCTTCGTCCTCGTAGCGCTTCAACATCGCCGAAGCAATGTAGAGATGGGACAGCACGTCACCCAGGCGTGCCGACAGTTTCTCCTTGAACTTCAGCCGCCCGCCCAGCACGCCCATCGCCGTATCGGCGACCAGCGCAAGCGCGGCGGCGTAGCGATCCAGCTTGCGGTAATAGCGCCGCGTGTAGTCGTCTCCGGGGACGATGCCGAGCTTGCCAAAGGCGAGCCCGAGCACGAAGCTGCGCGTCGCGTTGGAGATGCCGAAGCCGAGATGTCCGAACAGCGCGGTATCGAATTCGCGCAGGCCTTGCGCGCGATCCGGATTGCGCGCGGCATGCATTTCCTTCAATACCCATGGATGGCAGCGGATCGCGCCTTGGCCGAAGATCATCAGGCTGCGCGTCATGATGTTGGCGCCTTCCACCGTGATCGTGATCGGTGCGCCTTCCCAGTTGCGGCCCATGTAATTGTTGGGGCCAAGCTGGATGGCCTTGCCACCGTGCACGTCCATCGCGTCCTTGACCACTTCGCGCCCCAGTTCGGTCGCGTGGTATTTCGCGATCGCCGAAGGCACTGCGGGCTTTTCACCGCGATCCACCGCCGCGGCCGACGCGCGCGACAGTGCCGCGATCGCGTAGGCATGTCCGCCGATGCGCGCCAGCGCTTCTTCCACGCCCTCGAAGCGTCCGATCGCCAGTCCGAATTGCTTGCGGATGCGTGCGTAAGCACCGGTGGAGGCGACCGCCATGCGCACGAAGCCGGTGGCGTTCGAAGGCAGCGAAATGCCGCGTCCGACCGACAGGCATTCCACCAACATCTTCCAACCTTCGCCGGCCATGTGCTGGCCACCGATCAAGGTGTCCAGTGGAACGAAAAGATCCTTGCCGGAGAGCGGCCCATTCTGGAACGGAATGTTCAGCGGGAAGTGCCGGCGGCCGATTTGCAGGCCCTGCGTTTCGCGCGGGATCAGCGCCAGCGTGATGCCCAGGTCATCCTTCCCGCCGAGCAGGTGTTCCGGGTCGTACA
>JBOHYR010000016.1:0-9539 GCA_050737995.1 Rhodanobacteraceae bacterium | reverse complement strand
TCCTTTCGGTGGGCGCTGTGGGTGCTGACCCTGCTGTTGGCGCTGGTACTGCTGTTGGCCGGCATCGGGATGCACACGGGCCGACTGCACAAGCTGTACGCGCTCGCGACCTCCGCGATGTACGTTTCGCCGCAACCCTTGATCTGGATGATCGCCGGGATCGGGATCGCTGGCGTCGCGATCGCGTTGATCGCCCGGCCGCGGCACGCGTTGTGGGCTTGGGCCGCATTCGCGCTGGTGGCATGGGGCACGTGGGGGCTCGTCGGTTATCCGTTGCTCAACGGCTATTCATCCTCACGCGCAGTGATGGCGCGTACCGCGAGCATCGTTCCGCGCGACGACACGATCGCGCTGGTGGCGTGGAAGGAACAGAACCTGCTGATGCTGGACATGCTGGACCGCAAGACCGTCAATTTTGGCTTCAAGCTGGCTTGGCACGTGCAACTGCAGCGCGCGCTGGCGTGGCAGGCGGCCGACCCTGCGCGCCGTTGGATCTTCGCCTACGGCGACGTGCTGGCACCATGCGTGCGCGAACGCGATGCGATCCACGTGGGCCATGCCAACCGCCGCGAGTGGTATCTGTTCACGCGCAGCGCGGTGGTGCCGGATTGCGTGCCGCCCGCCAGCGACGATGCGGGACAATTCGGCGCCTACGAGCCCGACGACGATGAATGACATGACCCCCATTTCCGTGCACCTGCTCGGCTTCGACAACGGCGTGGGTTTGTCGCGCGACCTGCGCCTGCTGACGACGACGCTGGAGGCGCAAGGCTATCGGGTCGATTTCACCAACACCCGCCGCCGTGGTGGCATCCCCGGATTGATTCAGCGCGTAAAGGGCAAACGGCATGCCACGCAACTGTTGCATGGCCGCCGCAACGGCTTGCCGCCGCCCTACGACCTGGTGCTGATGGAGGAACACGTCGCACCGGCGTTCCTTGACGACGCGCAGTTCCGGGTGGTGTTGCCGCACCCGGAATGGTTCCTGCCACGCGACCTGGAAGCCTTGAGCCGTATCGACCTGGTGCTGGCCAAGACCCACGAAGCGCAGCGCATCTTTGCGGCGCAGGGCTGCCTCGCGACGTGCATCGGATTCACCAGCGAAGATCGGCTGGACAAATCGGTGCCGCGTGAGCGCGCGTTCTTCCACCTCGCCGGTTCCAGCCGCAACAAGGCCACCGAACCGTTGCTCGCCTTGTGGCGCCGGCACCCGGAATGGCCGCGCCTCACCGTACTGCAACACCCGCGCGAGGCAAAATCCGGCGCGCCGGCCGCGAACATCGAACACCGTGTCGGCTACCTCGACGAAGCCGAATTGAAACGCCGGCAGAACGCGCACCTGTTTCATTTGTGCCCGTCTGAAACCGAAGGATTCGGGCATTACATCGTCGAAGCCATGAGCGTCGGCGCGGTGGTCGTCACGCTGGATGCGCCGCCAATGAACGAGATGATCTCGGAGGACCGGGGCATTCTCGTTCCGTATTCGCGCACCGGCAGCCAGCACTTGGCGACCACTTACCACTTCGACGACGACGCAATGGAGAACGCCATCCAGCGTGCGATCGGCATGAACGATGCGCATTGCGAAACGCTCGGTTTGGCCGCGCGCGGCTGGTACGAAGCCGAACGCGCGGCGTTTCCCGGAAGGCTCGATGCGGCGCTACGGAAACTGCTCGCGACGGAGCCGGGCGCGTGACCCGCGTCAACCTGATCGCGCGCGATAACGGGTTCGGCCTTTCCCGCAACCTGCGCCTGCTGCACGACGCACTCGCCGATGCGGGTTGCGAGGTCACCATCAGCGGCATCCGGCGGGGCGCGCTGCGCAAGCTGCTGCATCCCTTCAATCTGCGCGCTGGCACGCTCAAACGACGGCTCACCGGCAAACCGGCGCAACGCTGGGACGTCAACCTGATGCTGGAACGCGTACGGCCGGAATACCTTGCGACCGCGCGCCGCAACGTGTTGATGCCACATCCGGAATGGTTCGACGAACGCGACCGCGCGTGGCTGCCGCGGCTGGACCGCGTGTTCGCCCTGACGCACCATGCGATACCGATCTTCGAACGGCTCGGCATGAAGGTGGAGTACACCGGTTTCACCAGCGAGGATCGGCTGGATCGCTCGGTGGCGCGCGAGAAAACTTTTTTCCACCTCGCCGGGCGCAGCGCCAACAAGGGCACCGAAACATTGTTGGCGTTATGGCTCAGGCATCCCGAATGGCCAACCCTGACCGTGCTGCAGAGCCCACGCAGCGCACGACCCGGGCCACCTGCAGCCAACATCGCGCACCGTGTGGATTACATCCCCGACGCCGAATTGAAGCGCATCCAGAACGCGCACCGATTCCATCTGTGCCCGTCCGAAACCGAAGGCTTCGGTCACTACCTCGTCGAGGCGATGGGGATCGGCGCAACGGTTGTGACGCTGGATGCGCCGCCGATGAACGAGATGGTCACGCCGGATCGTGGTGCGCTTGTCCCGTTTTCCGGTACCGGCTCCCAGAGCCTCGCCACCACGTATTTCTACGACAAGGGCGCGATGGAAATCGTGATCGAGCGGCTGCTGGCGATGCCCGACAACGAACTTGAACACCTGGGGCAAGCCGCGCGCGCGTGGTTCGAGGACAACGACCGGGAATTTCGAAAGCGTGTCGCCGAGGCGGTGCACGGAATTTCTGAATAACCTTCTTCGCTCAGGCTTCAGTGGACGAATACATCCAGCGCAGCGTTTCCTCAAGCGGCGTCGTCGGCACGCAGCCGGCGAGTTCGCGTAACCGGGCGTTCGAGCCCACCAGTCGCTTGACCTCGTTGGCACGCACAAACGCGGGATTGACCCGCACCCCGATCTCGTAACCCGCAATCTTCGCCATCATCGCGAGCGCGTCGCCGAGCGAATGTGCTTGTCCCGAGCAGATATTGACGGTTTCGCCGGCGGACGCCTTTTCGACGATCGCCGCGTAGGCGCGCGCCACGTCGCGCACATCGGAAAAATCGCGTGACACATCCGTGTTACCGAGTTCGATGACCTGCTCGCTGCGCCGGAAGTGCGCGACGATCTTGGGAATCAGGAAGTTTTCGGACTGCCCAAGGCCCGCATAATTGAACGGTCGCACCAGCGTGATCGGGAGCTGGTCCATCCAAAGCCTGGCCATGTATTCCATCGCAAGTTTGGACACCGCGTAGTCATTGGCTGGTGCGGCCGGCGCGGATTCGGTTATCGGTTCGACCGTCGCGTTGCCATAGACGTTGGCGCTGCTGGCCAGTACCACGCTGCGCGGCTTATAGTCCGTATCCACCAGTGCCGAGAGCAGATTGCGCGTACCTGCGACGTTGACCCGGTAGATCTCGTCCGCATCGCCGTGCGCGACGAACGAGATCGCCGCGAGGTGCACCACCGCATCTGCGCGCGCTTCGGTGACCGCACGCTTCACCGCAGCATGGTCCAGCAGGTTGGCGCGCAGCACGCCAGCGTGCGGCGGATCGCCATCGTGGGCGAGCCCGATCACCTCGTAGCCGGCGGCCGCAAGCGCCTGCGCGACGTAGCGCCCGGTGAAACCGTGGCAACCAGTCAGCAGCGCGCGCCGCTTGTCAGAACGAGACGCCACGTTCGATCCGCCTGAGGTCGGCTTCCACCATCATCCGGCACAACTCTTCGAGGGTGGTTTCGGCCTGCCACCCGAGTTCCTTGCGCACCTTGGCCGGATTGCCGATCAGCATGTGCACCTCGGCGGGACGGTAGAACTTCGGGTTCACCCTCACCACGGTCTGCCCGGTATCGGTGCGGATGCCGGTCTCGTCCTGCTCCTTGCCTTTCCATTCGATGTCGATCCCGACCGCCTTGAACGCCAGCATCGCAAAATCGCGCACGGTCTCGGTGCGCCCTGTCGCCAGCACGAAGGTGTCGGGTTCCTTCGCCTGCAGCATCCGCCACATGCCCTCGACGTATTCCTTCGCATAGCCCCAGTCGCGTTTCGCGCCGAGGTTGCCGAGTTCCAGTCGGTCCAGCTTGCCGAGCTTGATCCGCGCGGCGGCATCGGTGATCTTGCGGGTCACGAACTCGCGCCCGCGCAACGGCGATTCGTGATTGAAGAGGATCCCGCTGGCCCCGAAGATGCCGAACGATTCGCGGAAGTTCACCGTCGTCCAGTGCGCAAACAACTTGGCGACTCCGTACGGGCTCCGCGGCCAGAACAGGGTTTGTTCGTCCTGCGGCACCGCCTGCACCTTGCCGAACATTTCCGAGGTCGAGGCTTGGTAGAAGCGTGCGGCGGGCTTCACGGTCCGGATGGCATCGAGAAGGTGCAGTGCGCCCATGCCGGTGATTTCGGCAGTGGTGGTCGGCTGCTCGAACGACACCCCCACGAAACTCTGCGCGGCGAGGTTGTAGACCTCGTCCGGCTGCGCCCGCTGCATCAACCGCATGCTGCAGCCGGGATCGGTGAGGTCGTATTCGACCAGATCCAGGTTCGGGTGCGCCGTGACGCCCAGCTCATCCATCCGCCAGAAATTGACCGAACTGGTGCGCCGGTACGCGCCATACACCTTGTAACCCTTGTCCAGCAGAAGTTGCGTGAGATACGCGCCGTCCTGTCCGGATACACCCGTAATCAATGCGGTTTTCATGGATGCCTCGCTGGATCGGGAGCCGCGTCGCCCGTGGCCCCATGGCCCGCGCGACGTGATCCGTCATTCTGCCAGCGACTGGCATCGCCCGCGACCCGTTCGCCGCTCGACGGATGCTGCAGCAGCCACAGCCGCGCGAACTTTTCGCGCACGTAATCCGCTTCCATGCAGGCGAACAAGAAGCCGCGCCAGCCATCGAGGAATCCCGCGCGCAACACGAACCCGCGCAGGAAACGCCAGAACGGGTTCAGCACGAGATTGTGCAATCTCGCGCGGCGCCCATGGGCCCACATGTGGTTCGCCATCATTGCCGCGTAACGGCGATAGCGCGCAAGCTGATCGTCCAGCGAGCGATAGGCGTGGTGTTCCAGATCGCCCACCAACACGCGCACGCCACCATCGACGACCGCGTGTTCATGGATCTCGCGGCCCGCGCGCCAGCCGCCGCGGCGGCGGTCGAACAGCCGCAGTACGCGGTCCGGATAGGCGTTGCCGTGGCGCAGGAAAGCACCGAAGTACTCGGTGGCACGCGCGAAGCGATAGCCCGCCGCTTCGGCGAAGCCCGCGTCACGCGCGGCTTCGATGGAAGCGCGCAAGCCAGCCGTCACACGCTCATCGGCGTCGAGACACAGTACCCAATCGTGGCGCGCCTGGCCCACCGCAAAATCCTTCTGTGCCCGGAAACCTTCGAATTCGTGCTCGATCACGCGCGCACCACGTTTCTTCGCGATCTCGCGGGTGCTGTCGGTCGAGCCCGAATCCACGACCACAAGTTCATCGCAGAATGACAACGACGCGAGGCAGGCGTCAATCCGGTCGGCTTCGTTGAGTGTGATGACGCAAGCCGAAATGCGAGGATGCTCGGACATGGTGACGGTGCGACAATCCGGACTTCGATAATGCCAAGAGTGTAGTGGGCCAGTCGTGCACGCGAGACTTGCCGAACCGAACCAGCTCCGCCCGAACCCGCGAACATGCCGATCCTTTCCACCGCACCGTTGGTGATCCGCTTCGGCGCCTTCGGCGACATGGTGCTGCTCACCCCACTGCTGCGCCTCTTGCACAGGCGTTATGGACAAGCATGCGCGGTGTTGGGTTCGGGCGGCTGGCTGGAACCGCTGTTCGCGGGTCATCCCGATGTGCGCGGCACGCTCAGGCTCGCCAGTCGCAAGCGGCCGTACTGGCTGGATCCGAGCCAGCGCAGGCTGGTCGCATCGCTGCGCGCACAGCCGTCCGGGCCGGTCTATGTCTGCGACGACTATTCGATCGACAAGATCCGCTGGCTGCTCGCGCACGCCCGCATCCCCGGCGATCACTGCGTATTCGCCAACCCCGACTGCATGTTGCGTGAAGGCGAGCACTGGGTCGACCGTTGGCATCGCTTCGGAGCGATGACACCAGCGGCATTCGCATCCGCGCCGGTCGCAAGCGGATCCGATCTGATCGATGCGCCTTGCCTTGCCATCAGCCAATCCGATCGCACAGACCTGCACGCGTGGCTGCACGCATGTGGATTCGACGACTCACCGCTGGTCCTGCTGCAACCAGGCAACAAACGCACCCTGAAGCGTGGCCGCGCCGGGCAACCCGGCGACGACAAACAGTGGCCGCTTGAAAACTGGGCCGGACTGATTCGCGCATTACTTGCGCGCGACGCCACGACCAAGATCATCCTGTGCGGCGCGCCAGCGGAAGCGGCCATGCTGCGCGGGATCGCCGCAACCGTGCACTCCGACCGCGTGCTCGCGGCTGGCGACAAACTACCGTTGCGCCGCCTGCTGGCGTTGTGCGAACGGGCAGTCGCGATGGTCTCGATTGACACCGGCCCGGCGCAGGCCGCCGCTGCGTTGGGATGTCCTCTGATTGCGCTGTACGGTGCGCAACCGCCGTCGCTGTGGCTGCCCCGCAGCCCAACCGGCAGCGCAGTCGTCGCGCTCGGTGGCCTCCCGCAACGCAATCGCGTGGACCAGATCCGACTCGACGAAGTGATCGCCGCATTGAACGCGCTGCCATTCCGCAGCATCACTCACACTTCCGATTGATCCCCGCGCATCCATTACACTTTCGCATCGCGCCGCGACGCATGCCAAACCCTCCTTGACCGACGCCTCCTACGCCCGCTTCGAACGCCTGCGCGCCCTGTTGTGGTGGCTGCCACTGTGGCTGGTCGTCGCGCTGATCGCGATCTTCATGCAGCCGCCGATGCCGCTGCATTCCACCCGCGCGCTGGCGGTCGCATGGGACATGTGGACGCACCACCAGTTCCTGGTCCCGCACATCAACGGCGCGCCCTACGCGCAGAAGGCGCCGCTGCTGTTCTGGATGATCCACGCCGGCTGGGCCGTGTTCGGCGTCAACGACGTATGGCCGCGCGTGCTGATGGTATTGATCGGCGCGGCGCAACTGATCCTCGCCCAGTCGCTGGCACGTCGGCTGTTTCCCGATCGAGCATGGGTGGCACGCAGTACGCCGTGGTTGTTGTTGGCGCTTTCATTCGGCTTCCTGTACGGCTTGCAGATCATGTACGACGGCTTGCTGGCGGTATGGGTGCTGGCGGCGATGCTGTGTCTGGTGCCGGGCGCGCGGAGAACGACGCCGAGCTGGATTGGATTCGCGATCTGCATCGGCCTTGGCCTGCTGACCAAGGGTCCGGTGATGCTGGTGCACACCGCACCGGTGTGGCTGCTCGGTCCATGGTGGTGCGCCTGCGCACGCGAGCATCGCCTGCGCTGGTACGGCCTCGGACTCGCGGCCCTGGTCGGCGGCGGCATAATCCTGGCGGCTTGGGTGGTCCCGGCGATGCAGGCGAGCGGCGATGCCTACGCCCATAACCTGGTGTTCAAGCAGACCGGTGGTCGTGTCGTGGATGCCTTCATCCACAAGCGCCCTTTCTGGTGGTACCTGCCTTGGGCGGTGGCGTTGCTGTGCCCGTTCGTGCTGTGGCCGCGGATGTGGGCAGCCATCGTGTCACTGCGCCGACCCCTCGAACCGGGCCTTCGCATGCTGCTGGCTTGGCTGGTGCCGGCCTTCGTTATCTTCAGCGCGTTCAGCGGCAAACAGAGTTATTACCTGATTCCCGAATTGCCTGCTGCTGCAATCGTGATGGCGGTCGCACTCGCTGCCTTGCGCGCGCGCGACGGCAAGGCTGCCCACAGTGCATGGCTGGGTAGCTGGCTGCTGTCGCTGGGATCGTTTGCGGTCGCCGCACTGCTGTTCGCGCTGCCGCTGTTGGCAAACGCGGGCAAACTGCACGGACACTGGCTACGTGACGTCGCTCCTTCGGGCGCACCGTTCGGCGTGCTGTACCTGTTGCTGGGCGTGTTCATGTTGCTGCCGGGGCGCGGCAAGCTTCGTCGCATTGCCACCGCCAGCCTGATCGGCAGCGCCGCCGCGTATGCGCTGTTTGCGGTCGCGACGTACCCGGCGTTCGACATGCGGCTCGCCGCACAATTGCTGGCGCGTGCCGAATCGAACGGCCGCGCGATCGGTAATCTCGGCATCTACGACGGCCAGTTCGAATTCCTGGGCCGGATGACGCATCCCGTCGATCGCCTGTACGCAGGCCAGTTCCTGCAGGACTGGGCTTCCAAACATCCGCATGGGCTGGTGATCGCCTACCCCGAAGGCCTCACGCCGCAAGATCTGCGCTACGCACGATTGGTGCAACCGTATCGCGGAAGTTGGCTGGTGATCTGGAGCGCACCGACGCTGGCGATGCTGCGACGCGGCCAGCAACCCCCCGAACCGCGCGCGCCCACGGAGCTGTTGCCGGCGCCGGACTACTGGCGTTACGCCCATGTGCATTGATCGTGCGATCGTCCCTCATCGCTGCATCGCTGAACACGCTGATGAGCCGGGGTATCCCGAAACCGTGAGTACCGAAACGGCCAAAACTGCCCTCCATGGCCAACCGCTCCGTGGCCTGGTTTTCCACAACAGCCCCTTTGCATGAAGCGCATCGACGTACTCCGCGCGCAACTCGGCGGCCCACGCGACGGCGCGCTATTGCGTTACTCGCTCGGGACCGCGCTGCTCGACAACGACGATGCCGAAGAAGCAATCACGCACCTGCGCGCCGCTCTCGAATTCGATCCGAACTACTCGGCGGCATGGAAGCTGCTCGGCAAAGCCAGCCTCGCAAGCGGAGATGCAGGCGACGCGGGTAAAGCGTGGCGACAAGGCATCGCCGTCGCCGAAGCAGCCGGCGACGTGCAGGCGGCCAAGGAAATGCGGGTGTTCCTGAAGCGGCTGGGTGGGTGACATAACCAGCTCGAGCACGTCGGCGATTGGGGCTCGGCTTCGTACCCGAAGCAAGGAGCGCCGGTACCCCCATCGTGGCAAAAAAGCTCTGCTCATCTCCAGCGCTTGAGTCAAGCGTTGCGCCGTAGGCGCGTCCAACTCGAGGCCGGTTGGACCGCACCATATACGCGTCCGCCGGAGCGACTGGTCATGCGCCTTGTCCCAAGACGCCTTTGATAAGGTGTTCTGCAGGCAGGATATTCGAGGCCAATTCGGGTGCAAGCGAGTGCCGCTGCACGAGCTCCGACGCAGTAGTAAACATCACGACGGTTGCGCCGGGCACAGGCTCACAAACAAGCACCTTGAGCGGAAGATCGACACCCGCCTGCGAATTGGCAAGCATCAGCGGAGTACCCGCTTTGGGGTTGCCGAAGATGATCAACGTCGTCGGAGGCATCGACAAACCCACAGCCCGAGCCTCCGCCTGTTGATCAATGGTCGCGAAGACTTTGACGTTCTTTTCGGCAAATGCATCGAGCAATCGCTGCACCGTTTCGGTGAACGAGTAAGGACTCTCGAGTTCGACAATGCCGGACGATGTCACTGGATATCCTGGCGCGCATCGCTTGAATTTGGCGGTGCCGCGAAGCGGCATCGGCTTGAATGAATTGTCCGAGC
>JBOHYR010000015.1:0-22731 GCA_050737995.1 Rhodanobacteraceae bacterium | reverse complement strand
CTCGGCCTGATGATCCAGCACCATCCGCACCGCCCGCTCCCGTACCTCAGGTGAGTACCGCTTCTCGGTGTTCATGCCCCAATCCTCTCAAAGGTTGGAGCCTCCGGAAAAGCCGGGGCGGTTCACTCCTGTTGAATTGTTCGGAGAGCTGGCGCAGATCAGCGGTCATGCGCCACTGTTCCCGAGATGGTCGATGGGCTTCCTCAACAGCCCATGGGGTGTCGATGAACAGAAACTGCTGCACATCGTCGCCACCTATCGCGCAAAGCACATTCCCATAGACGCCTTCATCCTCGACTTCGACTGGAAGGCCTGGGGCGAGGACGACTACGGCGAGTTCCGCTGGAACGCGACCAAGTTCCCCGATGGCCCCAGCGGCAAACTGAAGGTCGAACTGGATCGGCGCGGCATCCACCTGGCCGGAATCATGAAACCACGTGTGCACGTCGACACGGTAGAGGGTCGCTACGCGACTGCGCACGATCTATGGTTGCCTGGAGAGAAAACCTCACTCGACTATTTCTCGAACAAGCCGGTCAAGGATATCGATTTCGACAAGCCGCTCAGCCGCAAGTGGTTCGGCGAATCGGCCATACGCTACGGATTTGACAAGGGCATCGTTGGCTGGTGGAACGACGAGGCCGACAACACCCATAGCAATACCCAGTTCTTCAACATGGAGCGCGCACTGTACGACGCACAGCGCGCGCACACGGATATCCGCGTGTGGTCGCTCAACCGCAACTTCTGGCTCGGCGCGCAGCGCTACGCCTACGGCTTGTGGTCAGGGGACATCGACACGGGCTTTGCAAGCATGGCTGCGCAGCGTACACGCATGTTGAGCGCGATCGATGTCGGCGAAATGCAGTGGGGCATGGATGGCGGCGGCTTTCTTGGCCATCCGTCCGACGAGAATTACGCGCGCTGGATCGAGTTCGGCGCATTCACACCGATCTTTCGCGTGCACGGCACACTCAACGACATGCGCCAGCCGTGGATTTACGGTCCGGTCGCCGAGACGGCAGCCACAAGGGCAATCCGTCTGCGTTACGCGCTACTTCCCTACATCTATGCCTATCAGCAAGCGGACCACGCGCACGGTGTGGGGGTGGTGCGACCGCTCACGTTTGGTTGGCCGCACGATCCGCGGGTGCGCAACGACGTAAACGCGTGGTTGTTCGGCCAGTGGCTGCTGGTATCTCCCGTGGTCAAGCTGGACCAGACTGTAAAGCACATCTACTTGCCCGCCGGCACATGGATCGACTGGTTCAGCGGCAAGCTGTATGCGGGTGGCCAGATCATCAACTACCCCGTGGACAGCAAGACATGGAGCGACATACCACTGTTCATCCGCGACGGTGCGATCATCCCCACCCAGCCTGTGATGGATTACACGAGCCAGCACCCGGTTCCCACGGTCACCGTGCAGATATTTCCCGCCGACCACGTTACACACTTCGACTATTACGACGACGACGGCGAGACCTACGCCTACGAAAAGGGGCAGTATTACCTCCAGTCGTTGTCGGTGAAAAAGCAGGCAGACACCGTGGATTTTGTACTGGGCGTGCCATCGGGTTCGTTCAAGCCGGCCGTTCAGCACTATCTGCTTGCGATTCACACCGGCCCTGCGAATGCGGTACGCGTGGATGGCAAGACGTGCTCTGCTGCCGCCTCGCTCAGCGCGCTGGAAAAGGGCCGCAAGGAAGGCTGGTTCAGTGGTCGCGACCGCTATGGCGCGGTGACCTGGGTCGTGCTCGCAGCCGGCAAGGCCGCAACCGTGCAGGTCGAATCCGCCGCACCATGATTGCTGGTGTCCTGCCACTTTCGGTCGGCGCCGGTGCGCGCGCGTCGCGCGTGTACAACCGTCGCCAACGCGCGATACGGCTGCATTTTCGGTACAGAAATCACTGTCGCACTGGTTGAATGACAACACAGAACCATCCGAGGCAAGCATGAACCGGTTGACTTATACTGGGATGCTGGTTGTAGCCACCCTGTTGGGCACCCTGCTCCAACCTGCATATGCGGCCAAAGCCCCACCCACCACACCGCACATTGGCCATGTTTTCGTTATCGTTTTGGAGAACGAATCGTTCCACGTTTCGTTCGGTGCTCACTCGCCAGCGCGGTATCTGGCCCAAATGCTTCCAAAGCAAGGAGCCTTGCTGGTCAATTACTACGCGATCGGCCACGAGAGCCTGGACAACTACATCGCGATGATCAGTGGTCAGGCTCCCAACCCCGATACCCAGAACGATTGCCCGATCGTGACCAATTTCAAGCTCACTCGCCCGGGCCTCGACGCGCATGGCCAGATTGTGGGCCGAGGCTGCGTTTATCCGGCCAACGTTGGAACCGTCGCCAACCAACTCAGCAAGGCCGGGCTGACGTGGAAGGGCTACATGGAGGATATGGGCAACGACCCGCACCGTGAAGCCATTGCCTGTGGCCGCAGTCCGCTTGGATCCAGGGATGCCACTGGTTACGCGACGCGTACCGATGAATACGCCTCCAAACATGATCCCTTTGTGTATTTTCGTTCCATCTTCGATCACACGGCGTTTTGCAAGGCGCACGTGGTCAACCTCGAGCAGTTGAAGATCGATCTCAAACACATCGATACCACTCCCAATTTTTCCTACATCACCCCCGGGCTATGCCACGACGGGCACGATGCGCCGTGCGCCAATGGCAAACCGGGAGGGCTGGTCTCGGCCAACCGGTTTCTGAGAATCTGGGTGCCACGCATCACGAGTTCACCCGCCTTCCGCAAGGACGGAATGCTGGTCATCACCTTCGACGAAAGCGGCGGCGATGCCTCGGCATGTTGCGGCGAGCAACGCCTGCCCGGTGGCCCGAAGCCTGGCTTGACCGGCCCCGGCGGAGGGCGGGTTGGTGCAGTCGTGCTGTCACCGTTCATCCGGCCCGGCACGCGGTCGACTGTGTACTACAACCATTACAGCCTGCTACGCACCATCGAGCACAACTTCGGCCTGCAGCCGCTCGGTTACGCGGCGTCACCCGGCGTACACGTGTTCGGTCCGGATGTGTTCACCAACGGATAGCAATCACGTTTGCGACACGTCTCCAGCCTTCTGCAGAAGGGCGCCATAACCATTGAAGATTGCCAAGTATTGACCAGGCGAGTGTGGAGTCATCAGCGCAAACGCACGGCGATGCCGGCTTCGACGAGCAGGTTTCTCAACGGCGCAAGCTGCGCCGCATAATGCTTCCAACGTTCGATGGCACTGTCATAAATGGGTGAGCGAACCTGCGCGGCACTGGCCGTGACGGCCGGTGCGCGATTTTCCTCGAAGGCAAGGCAGGCAGGATCCCAAGGCAGTCCGCAGAAGTCCAGCATGGCTCGGGTTCTGGTTTCCTGATCCCGCACCAGCGATTCATACGCAACCTCCAGGATGCGACCTGGAAAAACGCGTTGCCAGTGAGCCATCAAGCGATCGAACATTACGTAATAGCGACCGATATCGAGCAGGTCGAAAGCATACCGGTGAAACGGGGAGAGTTCTGAAAACACTTGGCGAAAATTGCCCAGGCAGGTGTCCATGGGGTTACGCCGCACACAGATAATCCGGGCCCGCGGTAACGCATTGGCGATGTAGGCGGCATACAGGAAGTGATGCGGGAACTTGTCGATGAAGCGTGGCGACTGCCCCGAGAGGGGGCGAGTGCTCGCCAGATAACGCTCGCCCAGCGCCTTCCAATCGAGACTGCGGCAACGGACCACGGTATCCACATCCAATAGATCGGCGGTCGGACTACCCGACATGTATTTCAACAGCATGCCGAATTGCTTCAGTTCGCCCGCCGATTTCACGTCAGGATGGCTGGATAGGATCCGCTCCACCAGCGTTGTACCCGAACGCGGCATGCCGAAGACGAAGATCGGCTCGTCGGTGGCGTAACCCGAACCGACTGGTTGTGCAGCCGGAGCATGACGCATTACTGCATCGAACAGCGCCTCGTCCTGCCGAATGCCGTAATGGCGCCGCGCCCTGCCCGCCGCGTTGCCCTCGACCATGTGTTCAAACGCACGCGCATGGTCGCCCAGGTTTTCAAACTCCACGGCCAGCGCCATGTTCAGGCGTTCCCGTGCCCGAGACTGGTCGCCATACCGCTTCAACAAGCCCAGCAACTCCTGGACACGCTGGCGCGGTGCGACTTGCCGACTTACTTGGGGCAACACCGTGGACAACACGGTGTACGCTTCCCAGAAAGTCGGATCGCGTTCCAGACATGCCTCGGCCTCGCGCGCAGCGCCAGACAGATCGCCGGTATACATCAGAGCAGTGGCCAACTTGTAGCGAGCATGGGGATCATTGGGCGTTGCCGACGCCATGCAGCGGTACACATCTACGGCGCGATGCTGCGCGTTATTCATGGCATACACCGTGCCCAACATTTCCAAGGTTTCGGGTTGGTTTCGCGCCTGCGCTAAGACTTGGTCAGCCGCCGGCAACACCTCGCGTGACCGTTGCGCCACAGCCAGCGCTTCCCCGTGGATGGGGTGAAAATTGGTGGTCCGATTCGATGCGCCGCTGACAGTCTGCAAGTGCGTCAACGCCTTCCAGAATTGCTGCAACGCTTGCAAGGCGCCCGCATCTTCGCTTGCTCGCTGCTGCGCGGCATATGCCGCATCAAAGTCGACCGGCGGTAGCTGGAAAGGTGGAAACCCGCCCGCCGCCACCATCTCGCCGGCCGCCTGTTGCGCAGGTTGAAACAGGACACTGGCACAGTGCGTATTCAATTTGCGTCGCGTGTCGTCCACGTTGCTGTCGGCCAGATCGAAGACTCCCGCCTGGAACACAACCGCCCGATAGGCAGCATGTCCGTCGCGCATCCCGGTCACGCTTAACTCGAGCACCACTTCGTACACGTGCTCCGAGACCCGCCCGCTACGGTTGCGCAGGTTGAATCGCGTCTGTATTTGCTCTGCCCCGATCCCGCTGGCCGGCGCGCAAGCAGAGGCGGTCAGCAACTCGAAGGCGATGTGCTTGACGTAGATCCGCTGTGGCGGCAGGCGCTCGAGGCTGCCTGTAGCCGTGTCGGTCCCGGTTTCGATCTGCGGTGCATTTGTCATCGCTGTCCTGCTTTGCCGGCCTGAAACGCAGTACCCCTCGAACTCGGAACCTGTGCGCGATCACCGCCAATTGGAAACAAGAGCCGCGAGACCGTCAGGGCAACGGAACGGCAATCCCGGCTTCAACAAGGAAGTCTCTCAATGGCGTGAGCTGTTCCTCGTAATGCCTCCAGCGTCCAACGGCGTTGTGGTAGATGGGTGAGCGGACCTGCACCGCGCTGGCTGAATCGACCGGCGCAGGATTTTTGTCGAAGCTTAAGCAAACCGGATCCCAGTGCAGGCCGCAGAAATCCAGCATGGCACGCGTACCTGCCTGCTGATCCTGTATCAGCGATTCGTACGAGACATCCAGGATGCGACCAGGAAAAACGTGTTGCCAGTGTGCCATCAAACGATCGAACATTGCGTAATAGCGACCGATATCGAGCAGGTCGAACGCATACCTGTGAAATGGGGACGCTTCGGAAAACCCCTGACGAAAATTCCCCAGGCACGTATCCATGGGGTTGCGCCGCACGCAAATGATCCGGGCCCGAGGCAACGCATTGGCAATGTAGGCGACGTACAGGAAGTGATGCGGAAACTTGTCGATGAAGCGTGGTGTCTGCCCCGACAGCGGACGGGTACTGACAAGGTAACGCTCGCCCAACGCCTTCCAGTCGAGATTGCGGCAGCGGGCAACCGTGTCCACATCCAGGAGATCGGCGGTCGTGCTGCCCGACATGTATTTCAACAGCACGCCGAACTGCTTCAGCTCACCCGCAGATGTCACTTCCGGATGACTGGAGAGGATCCGTTCCACCAAAGTGGTGCCCGACCGCGGCATGCCGAACACGAAAACCGGCTCGTCAGCGTCGTAGCCCGAACCGGCCGGCTGGGCAGCCGGGGCATGGCGCATCACGGCGTCGAACAGCGCCGCATCCTGCCGGCTGTCGTAATGCAGCCGCGCCCTGCCCGCTGCGTTGCCTGCCACCAGATGCTCGAACGCGCGTGTGTAGTCGCCAACGTCCTCGTATTCCTTGGCCAGTGCCATGTTCAGGCACTGCCGTGCCTCCGACTGATTCGCGTACTTGTCCAACAATGCCTGTAAATTGGCGACATGGTTGCGTTGCGCGCTCTGCCGACGCATCCGCGACAATACGGTGTATGCATCCCAGAACGTTGGCTGCAATTCGAGGCACTTCCCGATCTCGCGTTCGGCACCAGCGAGATCGCCGGTAAACATGAGCGATGTGGCAAGGTTGTAGTGAGCGCGGGCATCCTTGGGCCTTGCCGACACCGTATAGCGGTACACATCCACGGCACGCTGCTGGGCGTTGTTCATGGTGTATATGGCGCCCAGCATCTCCAACGTGACAGGCTGGCTCGGAGCCCGCGCCAATACCTGGTCCGCTGCCGGCAACGCGTCGCGCGCCATTTGCGCCACAACCAATGATTCGGCGTAGACAGGGCGAAAATCGTTTAGCCGGGACGACGCCTTGACGGCCATCAAGCGGGTCAATGCTTTCCAGAATTGCTGCAGTTCCGACAAGGAAGTCGCATCCACGCTCTCGGGTCGGTGTTCGTCTCGCATCGCGTCAAAGTCGACCGGCGGCAACTGGAACGACGGGAAGTCTCCACGGCGAATCATGTTGCCCGCCACTTGTTGCGCTAGCGGGAACAGAACACGCGCACAGTCAGTATTCAGTAGCCGTGGCTGATCGTTCGCGCCCGACCCGGTCAATTCGAATATGCCAGCCTGATGGACCTCGGCAACGTACGCCGTGCGCGTTTGCAATACACCGGTCAGTCGCAGTCGAAGTACCACTTCGTATGCATCTTCCGTGATCCGGGCATCGGTAATGCTCAGGTCACGGTGCACCTGCAATTGGTTCCAGTCATCCCCGATTTGCTGAAATACCTCAAGCGCAGCCGGCGCATCGAACGTTATGCGTCTGGTATAGAGCTTCCGAGGCACCGGACACCCAGGACCGCCCGTCTTTCCAACCGCATCGTTGACCGGAGTTTCTATCATCAGCCGTCAGTTTTGCGTACGAAGTCCAGCCAGACGAAAGTGTCTCACGCACGGTTGCACTTGTCTGGCACCGGTCGGAGCCCACGCACACCCGAATCCTGCGTGAGGCATCTTCGCAACGCAATCAATGCACACCCGTCTTGCCGCGGATCGGGCGCGTCAGCAAATGCACCGCACCGATAGCATAGAGTGGTCCCCGCACGGGCGCCGTGAAGCGCAAACACAAGTCATGGTTACCCTGGAGCGCTTGCATCGCACTCTCGAGTTCAAACCGCTCGCCCAACGCGCGCCCGGCGGGCAACGCGATATCGGCAACCAGCGCACCAGAGCAGCTATTCAGACGCACCTCCAATTCACCAGACGGGGTATGCCGTGGGTAAGTGGCAACATCCACCTGTGCATGTGCCAACGCCTGGTTGCGCGACAAGCGCGCCACGTCGACGCGGATGCCTTCGACACTGTTCAGCCGTGCGTCGGGGTATATCCAGCAACTGGCAAAATCATCGACGTTATATACAGGCGTCTGCCTGCTTCCGAGATCTGGTAGCAGGGGTGCTCGAACGCTCCATTCTTCATGCGCGCAAGGCTGCAGCTGGCTACTGACGCGGGTCAGCAACGCCGCTTCATTCAACAGGCGAGCGCTCTGATCGGCCAAAGGAACCCCTGCGGCAGAAAATGCCGTGGCGCGGACGGTTGCTGGAAGGTTCACATTGAACGGTTCGGTGTAGGTGGCCGATCGCGGTGTGGGACGGCCTCCATTGATGGTGTAGTGGATACGCCCAAAATGCGTCTGATTGTCCAGAACCACTTCGGCCGAGCGAGTGGCAAGCGCCGCGCCGCGCCCATTCGCGAGATGAATATGCACTGCGAACGCGCTGCCGGCGACGTCGATACCCAGGGTGCGATAACGCTGCAGCTGTGGCGGCAAACGCTCGAGGAAGTCGTCGAAGTGGCGCCGCGACTGCGGCGACCATGCCACCTCGGACAAGGCGTCGAGCCGCGGGTAGATGGCGTGCTGGACTTCCCACGGAGAGTTCATGTATTCCGTCCACAACGCGGCCTCCGTACCCAGCACGTGCGCTCGCTGTTCGGCATCCAGTGACGGTGGTGCGGGATCGAATGCGTACACCTTGGCCAACGGCACCAGTGGAAACTGACCACCGGGTTCATCCTGCCGCCTGCTCTGCAAGTGATCGAAATACAGCGAACCCTGCGGGGCCAACACCACATCGTGCCCCATCTTCGAAGCCTTGACCGCGCCCGCGGTGCCTTGCCACGATTCCACCGCGGCATTGGCTGGCAAACCGCCTTGGAGGATTTCGTCCCAGCCAATCAGGCGCCGTCCGTGTTCGGACAGATAGTTGCCAACGCGGCCGATGAACCAACTCTGGAGCGCGTCCTCATTCTTTAACCCCAGCGCCTTCATCTTCGCCTGTACAGCCGGCGAGGCTTTCCATTGGTCCTTGATCGCCTCGTCGCCACCCACATGAATGTACGTGGACGGGAACAACTGCAACACCTCGCCCATCACATTCCGGATCATGTCCAGACTTTGTGTGCTGACACTGTAAAGGTAGGGGTTGACACCCCACTTGACTGTCACCTTCGGGGGTTGATGCGTGACGCCAAGTACGTCCGGATAGGACGCCACCGCAGCCTGTGCGTGACCTGGCATGTCGAGCTCGGGAACGACCGTGATATGGCGCGCCGCCGCGTAGGCCACGATCTGGTGTACCTGCGCCTGAGTATAGAAGCCACCGTATCGGAGTGGCTCACCGTGTGTCCCCGCACCCGGCGGCGTCCGCCAGGCACCGAGCGAGGTCAGTTTCGGATAGCCTTTGATCTGCAGGCGCCAACCCTGATCGTCGGTCAGGTGCCAATGGAACACATCCAGCTTGTGCAGAGCCATCTGGTTCAAGATGTGCTCGATGTCTGGCACGCTCTGCATATGCCTCGCTGAATCCAGCATCAGCCCCCGCCAGGCAAAGCGTGGCCAATCGTGGATTGATAGGCCAGGCACCTTGACCGGGCCGTGCCCGTTATCCGGCGTCAGCAATTGCCATACGCTGACGGCCCCGTAAAACAAACCGGCCTGACTGCGTGCAAGCACGCGAATTCCACGAGGGCCGACATCCAGCACGTAGCCCTGTGCGTGTGTTTCCGGAGCATGCGGGTCCAATGCCAACCGGATCGCGTTGCGCGGCGCGCTGTCTTGTATGCGTACTGACAAGTTCAGACCACGGGTCCTGGCAACCAGCTGCGCCAGGTAATGGGCCGCCCAATCGGCTTTCCGGTTTCCAGGCCGCACCGAAATAACGGTCCGATCGGCAACCCTGAAATACCCCGCCTCCCACACAGCTTGCGCAGGAACCGGAATGATCGGCAACGGCGCTCTCGCAGCCAAGGCCTGTGCATTGCCGGCACTGACCCCCAACAGCGAGGTCAGCAGCAACGCGCACCGACACCGGTTGTTACCAACTACCTTCACATACGATCTCACCGGCAAAAACACGAGTCAGGCCATCACTTGCATGCATACGATCGTCCAAACGCCGCAACCCGGGGCGCACTGACCGCACGTACTGAAGCGGAACCCGAAACCGGATCAGAACTGCAAGCGAACACCCGCGTAGTAACGGCGCTCTGAAATATTGGCCGACCAGAACGCATTCGGATACTGGACGTACTCGGGATCGTAGGCATCCGTCAGATTGGTACCCTGGAACACCAGCGAGAGGTTCTTGTTGACCTGGTATTCCACCGATGCGTCCAGATAACCCTCCGGCTTGCTGTAGATGTTCAGGACGTCACCCAGACTGCTGTCGCTGAAATCAAAAACCTTGCTTTGCCAGCTGTACGCCAAGCGTACTTGCAACCGGTACTTCTGATAGAAAACGATAGCGTTGTAGGTGTCGCTGGCGCCTGCGGCGCCAGCATTCGATGACGTGAGGTACGTGTAGTTCAGGTTCATGCCAAAGCCACTCCACCAACCCGGCAGAGACGTGAATTGAGTGCGAAACTGGGCTTCGAGACCCTTTACGATCGACCCACCACCATTGACGATCGTGGATACTGGTCCGCATCGACGCACCACCCCATCGGCATCGGGTAGACACTCGCTCTGGATCACATTCTTGGGAAACGACGACACGTCCATGAAGAACGCACCCAGATACGCAATCGAGTGCGGATTGAAATACCAAGCATATGACGCATCATAGTTGGTGGATTGATAAGGCTTGAGGTGCGGGTTGCCGGATATCCCATTTTCGAACAGCTGTGCGCTTTCGGGCAAAGATGGATCCTGTGGAGGGTTCCCGTTTGCCCCGTAGTACACCTGCAGCCCTTGACCCAGGTTGGCCAGATCCTGTCTCGCTTCAGTCTTGTTGTACGCGAAACGCAACTTCTGGTCAGGTGTCACATCGAATGCGATGTTGACTGCCGGTAAATACGATGTGTACTTGTCAATGTTGATCTGCTCGCCCTGGTTGATCAGCACACCGTTCCACGAGCCACCATTGCCAAGGTAATCGCTGGCGTCGGTCAAGTAGGATCCGATATAAAGAGTGGTGCGCACTGCGCGTAAACCGACGTTGGCCTCCCACGGCGTATTGGCGACCTGCCCGTTAAGGTTGAACTGACCGTAGATTGAAGAGATGGTCTCGTTTACTGCGTACGAATTCGACGGTTCCTGAAAGAGCGTGGGCTTACCGGTCGCCTCGGGAGCAACTTGCTCCAAGAACGCCACGGGGTTATACAGCACAGCTGCATTCACGACGGGAAACCCCTGTTTGCCCTCACCTACACCGGTGATACTTATTGGCTCAAAATTGTTGTAATAACCCAACCAGCCGGGTGGTAGCTGCGTCAACTGCTTTCGCGGCACTTCTGAAAAACCGCTACAACTGTCGACAACTCGCGGGTCGATGAAGCGATAGTAGGCATCGTACGGACCAGGACCGAGAGGGTCCGCACATGCACCCGCGGGTGAGATTGGCGTCAGGTAGTAATAGTCGTTATATACGTATTCTTCTTTGTCGTAACGGGCGCCAAACTGGAAAGAATCCAGTATTCCCTTATTGAAATGCAAGGTACCGTCAGCGCGGAATACGTTCATGTCGGCGTTGATCTTGTTTGCTGCCGCATACGCCGATGTCAAAACCCATTGCGCCGGATTGGTCACGTTCTGCATGATGTACAAGGACGGGAGCTTGCCTTCGTAATTCTGCAGCACCGGAACAGCGTTGGGCAGCCCGTTGGGGTTGTCATACCCGTAACTGCCATCGGGCAACGGCAACAAGCTACCCTGATTTACATTTGAATCTTCGCCGACATCGGTATAATCACGATGCGCCTTGCCGTGTACCCATCGCAGCTCGCCGGTGAATAACCCACCGTTATCGTATTCAAGTTGCAGGTTGGTATTCAGCGAATCAGTTGGTCCATGTGCCACTTCGGTGAACTGGGTCAACTGTTCGAAATCATCGATGCCCTTCAACAACACGCCATATGGAGAGATAACCGGCTTTACCGGACCAGGCTGCAAACCGCCAGGAATGGAATCGTCTTGAAGCTGGTAAGAATACGACGTATCCGTTTCGTCCAGCTTCGTGTAAGCCGCGTCCGCGATTAATTTCAGTGAGTCGTTGAATTTATACTCGAAAGAACCATTGATGCCGGTACGCTTGCGCTGAGTGAACTCCGTACCGATGCGTATAGGATCCCACTGATAGTAGTAATCGCGTGGGATCTGGTTCGGATCGGTATTGTTGCCGATTACACCGTCGCCATTGAAATCAAAACCCACGTCCTGCTCAGTGGTCTCGTCGCCATTACCGTAATACGATATTGAAGGCTGCTTGTTGGCTATGTTCTCGGTCGAGTAAGAGGCCGTCAGCAAGGCGCCCCAGCGATCGGTCCGGTAGCTTGCAAGAAGCGAACCCTCCTTGTTCAATTTCTCCGTACGATCACCCCAATTGCCCATTGTTTCCCCGCTGAAGGTCCAACCCTTCTTGAAGTCGAACGGGCGGTGGGTCCTCAAGTTAATTATCCCGCTAACGCCACCGGCCACGTTGGACGCCATGATCGACTTGATCACGTCCACGCCCGCAAATAACGTCGGCGGAATATCGACAAAGTCTGGTTGCCCGGATGCAAGGTCGGGCTGACCGCCCGCAACCAGTCCGCTGCCACCGCCGGGCGAAAGGAACGTCTCGCCGTTCAACGTCGTGCTTACCTCCGGTAATCCGCGGATACTGACCGTCGTCCCTTCGCCACCCGATCGGCCAATCTGGACCCCGGGGATACGTGCTATCGCATCGGAAATGTCCACATCCGGGAGCTGCCCGATGCTTTGCGCCGTGATCGAATCCTCGATCTGCGGCGCATAGCGTTTGAGCACGATGTCCCGGTCCTGCGCACCGGCGATGCCGGTCACGGTGATCGTGGCAAGCACCTCCGCTTTCTTTTCCGCAGCGGTCTGACGCCTTTTTTTCTTCGGCTTGGTGCTCGTCGTGGTTGACGTGGTTGTCGTGTTCGACTGCGCGTCGTTTTGAGGCGCTGACGCGGCTCGCGCACCCAGAGCGACACCGGCGGTGCTGCTTGCTTCGGCTCCGACAGCCACCCCCAGAGACAGAGCCACTGCGATCGCCACGACCAATGGTTTGGTATGAAATTTCTGTGCGTTCATGAGCATCCTCCACAATGTGCGCGGGGCGCGCATCCGCGCCAGCTTTTCTGAGGGAAGGGCCAATACTCGCAGCGAAGCATTGGCAGTGCCTTCCGCGGTCCCCATTGACCACCGCGTGTTGGACTGATTTGTGCTACGTGCCGCCTCGCTTTGTTATCGGCCTACCACTGCCAATGCGCCGATTGGGGACGGAAGCAGCAACGTGCACTGGCCCGACAGGCCTCCCGGTCTGTTTCGACCATTTCGTCCGTTCCCCAAAATCCGTCTGCATCGCGTTCAAAACGGTAGTGCAACCGTTGATTACGCGAGTAAACCTGGTTACCGAACCGCGCGTGCAGCCGAGCCGCTGCGCACGAGGAGCGCGACGGTTGCGTGAAAACGACACAGGGAACCTGTCTACGGAAAATTCGGCCCGTGATTTGGATCCGGATCGGTCAGCCCCCAATGCGAGCAGTCGCCGCGCACTGCGCGGATCGTGGCGGCTATGCCTCCAGCAGCGCACCAGATGCTTCCAGAACGCGGACGATTCTGGGGGATCAAATGGACAAGAGGAGTCGTTTGAGGTCATCCTGGTCGCGGATGTGTGACCGGGCCAACCTCATTGGCGTCGCCCCCCAAGCGGACCGACGCCATGTCCATGGCCAAGCGCGCTGGCCTCCTGCATTTCGCTGACTGGCTGACAAACCCTGCCACGAAAATCGCTCCCCTCAAAGCGCCATTGCCGGCAACGTTCATGAAGCTCTCGCCGGCTTCCTTTGGAGTTTGCGACTAGCTGGTAACGTTGTCAAGGCTTGACGATTAGTTGCTGCGTCATTTGGCTAAATGTATTGCTGACACTTGATGCTATCGTTAACATCACTCACGGAAAACGTACTGATGCCGACGTCTGCAGTTCGCTGTCGGGGTCCTTGCACGCCAACCAATGTAGGCAGTGCAGCGGCCCTCAAGCACGTGCCCACTGACTAAGACAGAGGCTTCGGGCGACGTGCGCCAAAGCGCAGCGGCAACCAAGGCATTCCAGCGCAACCAAGACCCGCCACTATATTCGCCATCGTCACGGCGACAAGGTGGCCACCAACCCATGACGGGCGTCGCCCAGAATTGCGGAACGGGGCCTGCTATCCATAATCCACGAAACCCGGGCGCTGCAAAGATTTCGGCAGGGTCGGAATCGAATGTGTCGCATATCGCTTCGACTTCCTTGCGGACCCTCGCGCGTCGATTTCGAAGATTCCCCAAAATGTTCCCCCCTTGTGCTCGAACAGCGCTAGCGGGAACGGTAGGTTCGAAACTCCTGTACGCCGGCAACCGTATGTGCGGCCAGTGACCAGTCGGCTGTATTGATTACCCCGTGCTCGTGTCACGGTCACCCACCGTCACTCGTAGGCAGGAACAAGCATTCCCGCTTTCAGCCAGTGGCCGCCGGATTCAGCGGGGCCGCACACTGCGAGAATCTGGCGGACGCCTTGGTCAACGCCCGCGCCCAAAGCGTCATGCTCACGACTTGGACCGCCCTCGATGGCAAGACGCCCGATCAGGTGTACCTTGCGTTCTTGGCGAGTCAAACCGGGGCAACCCGCGACCGCTAACCGGTTGCTCGCCCGGATCAGCTGTCCAAACAGGTGAACCCAGATCAAAGAGAGGGGAACGTACCGTGTCTTTATCTTTACGCTTTGCAATTTGCCTTGCGGCCGTTGCGTTGGCCGGGTGCGGATCAAGGTCGTTCGTCATGCCCGCGCGCGATGGGGCGCTTCTGGTCACCGGATCGTCCGCGCATTTGAACCGCGGCGCCCAGGAAAAGGCCCGCCTCGCTAAGGACGCCGAGGCGTATTGCAAGCGACGCGACAAGTCTGCTGTCGTGATTGCTTCCAGCGAAAACGACGCCAAGCCCGGTACGCTCGCTGCGCCTGGCAGGTTGGCCCGCGCAACCGTGGAATTTCGCTGCCAGTAACGCCAGGGTTCCCGGTCTGATTACCGGTTTGTTGCGGCCATTGCCCACCACCGAGCTGGTGTCGATCACCGATGCTGCGACAGTACGACCTACGGCGCGCAACTGACAGCCATTTTGAGACACTCACCGTCGTTTTACGTCGTCCCAAAGCAGACGCTCGGTGACGTCACGCTTCGCTCAAGGTCTGACCATTGACACAGGGCCAAGAGTGCCTGATCAGCACTCTCGATGCGATCGCGCACGATTTCCCCCGGGCTACCGCATTGGCCAATGCGTGGGCCACGGGCGATCTGCGAGCCCTGCGTAAATTGTTGTCTAGTGACCAACGCGACCCATGCTTTTCCGGTCTCGCCGAGATGGCAAGCGTGCGCGACATGCCACAACAGGTGCAACGCGCCTGGATCGATGCAGCACAGAAAGCGCTAGCGCGTAACGACCAATCGTTTGCCCTCCTACCGATGAGCGAGCTGGTAAGTGCATTCGGTTATCTTGACGTATTGACGAAGGACGGATACGCGGTGCAGGCTCCGTCATCCTTGACGGGCGCGGCCGCTGGTCGCTGATTGCTCCGGTGCGGCGGCCGAATGATCACATGGCCGCTTACGTCGTGCTGATTCCACGCATCGGTCTTCTTGGGAGCGGACAGTCACCAAGGACGCCTTCGGGTCCAGGCTGTGTGAAAACGCAAAAGGTCGAAACTGCTGGACAAAGATTGTCCAAAAGTGGACCTCCTACGTTGCGTTAGAGTGCAGTTAGCTCGGCTGAATCGCTCAAACAGGACGTACGTGGTCGTACTCGAGAAAATTGCGGGAGTTTTCACACAGCCTCGGTCGGACAGCGACCATTCGTCAATCAATGGTCGGTGAGCGGCCATGAGCTGCCGGTCACGACCTCAATCACGTTGCCCCAAGGCTGCCCTTCGATGTTTAGGTGACATCACCGTGACCGCCAAACGGTTCCCTCACGCGCCACGGCACTGACGACCCGTCAGCCGGATCAGACGCACACTCTTCGCCAACCCTACGGTCGCTCAATGCTTGCTGGAGCTGGCCCTCGCGGGCAGCGTTTGTCGCGGTAGTAGCAAGCCGGCCTGCTTACACAAGGCGGCAAAGCGCGGATCGTGCTGGTAGGTGAGCACGAAGGGGGCGTTGAGCAGATGCTTCACGAAATTCG
This sequence comes from Rhodanobacteraceae bacterium, assembly GCA_050737995.1. Lineage (GTDB taxonomy): Bacteria > Pseudomonadota > Gammaproteobacteria > Xanthomonadales > Rhodanobacteraceae > 66-474. The sequence goes on along the minus strand of JBOHYR010000015.1, from coordinate 6,803 downwards.
GGTCGCGTTACGTCCAGGCTAGCTGCAGCCAGTCGCATTTGTCGTCGGGTTGCTTGTGCAGTGCGTACGGATCGGCGACGTTGTAAAGCCAGTCTTTGTCGGACTTGGCGACGCAATCGCGCAAGGTTGCATCGGCCTGCTGGTGACCGGGGCCGGTCTGTTGCGCCATGGTGCGCGTCCACGGCCCAGCAACTGGGTCAGTTTCTTACTTGACGTTGCGAACCGCGGCCGCGGCCTCACCACGCAGGTTATCAATCCCGGCCAGATTCTCATACCGTCCCAAGTAATCCGGCTGTTAGCCAGCACTTTGCGCGTGGCTTGGTCGGCCGGGTCGAGCTGGCTCTGCGACAACAGTGTGAGGACCGATGCCGATTTGGTTACCATGACCGCACCGGCGCGAGTCCGGCTCCTGCGTCGCCACTGCGTGCAGCGCCAGATACGCCACAACGCAAAGGTGTTCTTTGGATCGCTTCGCTGAACGAATTTGGGTCCGCGCACAGCGTTACATCGCGGATGGCAAGATCACTGCTGCACGTATTGCGCTCGAATCCCTGCTGCGCCGCGAACCCGACAAGATCGCGGCACGGATGTTGCTTGCCAGCGTACACCTGAACGAGGGGCGGGTACGTGAAGCGGCCACGCAAGCCACTCTGGCATCTCGGTCCCTGCCTGATGATGCTGACGCCATCGCCAACGCCTCGCAGTGCCTGCTGCGGGTCGGTGAAATCACAACCGCACGCACATGTCTGTCGCGTTACGACGCGTTGTCCCGAAAACTGGATGGCCCGCATTTACGGCTGCTGGCGCGCACCTATCAACTGATGGGTGACTATGCTGCTGCTCTGGAACTCATGGACCGCGCGCAAGCGCAGGGTTACGACAACGCAGATTTCAGATATTTCCATGGGTTGCAACTGCAGTTCAACGGACATGTCGAGGCCGCCCGTGATGAGATGCGCGAATGCCTGCGCCTCATCCCGACCTACGGCCGAGCGGCACTGGCTCTCGCGAGGCTGAGCAAGCGCAGTCCAGATGCTCAACGTCTCGATTTCATCCGTGCGCAGCTGAACGCCGTGCGGCTCGGTACCGAAGAACACGCGGCATTCGAATTTGCTCAGTTCGAGGAAATGGAATCGTTGGGCCGGTATGACGACGCCTTCGCCACACTGAGCCGGGGCAACGCCATCATGTACAGGCGTATGTCGGGCGAGGCGCGCATCGACGCGGGGGTCGTCGACGAGATCAAGCATCTGGCGACACGAGACTTCGTAATCGCCCCTGAGGCCAGAATCGACGGTCCCATACCCATCTTCATCGTCGGCATGCCCCGCAGCGGGACGACTCTGCTCGACCGCATGCTGGACAATCACCCGGACGTGGTATCGACAGGCGAGCGCAACGACTTCCCCCTCCAATTGCGATGGTCGGCAAACCGCCATGGCAATCAGGCGATCGACAGGGATCTCATCGAGCGTATGCCCGGGCTCGACTATATGGAACTTGGCCGGCGTTACCTCCAGCAAACGCAGTGGCGAGCCGCAGGAAAGCTGTTCTACGTGGACAAGCTTCCGCCCAACCACCTACTGATCGGGTTCATCCACAAGGCGCTGCCGCAGGCGCCCATCCTGCACATGGTTCGTGAACCCGTGGCGGTTTGCTTTTCCAATTACAAAGCGTTGTTCGGCGATAGCTACCCGTATAGCTACGACCTCACGGAACTCGCGCAGTACCATGCCCTGTACCGCGATCTGATGCGCCACTGGCACGAGGTGGTACCGGACCGGTTGCTCGATGTCAGCTACCGGCAACTCGTCACGAATCCCGAAAAGACGCTGGCAGGGGTATTTGCGCATTGCGGACTGCGCCATGTCGAGGGCTGCAGTGATCTTGCCAAAAATGCCTCGTCAGTCGCCACCCTGAGCAGTGCGCAAGTACGCGGGCCCCTACATACGCGCGGACTGAGTGAGTGGCAGCGGTACGGAATACATCTGGCGGCATTGCGGAAAAGTTTGGCAAGCAGCGACTCTGTTGAAATTGAATGACCACCGGACCAACTACGTTTGCGCGGAGCCGCACGAAGATCATTTCCACCCCCGAAACCTGCGGCGGTTATGCAAGGCAAATTCGAGTTCAATCGAATCACTGGTGCACTGGTCGATCTGTCAGAAAATCTCTGTCACCTCAGGGTGTCTCCCGGCGCGTAGACGTTCATCAGAACGTTCAACGCCGAGAAGGTTCCGTTCGTCGCCGGTCGGAACGTTGCTGCTCTGGCATCCAGAGACACGGCAGGCTGCGTGCCGGCAACGGTGATGGTAGTGCAACGGTCAGATGTGCCGGATGCGAAGGGTTGCACAACGAGTGTGGACTTCTCCCCCATGCCGACAACCAGCGCACTATGGTTCGCTTTCGACAGGCTATAGAGCTGGCCCCAAAGTCCATTCGAGTAAAGGTGCGGCACGAAATCCATCGCAGTAAACAGGCCCAAGCCTTGGCGAATGGAAACCGCGCCCTGCCTGAATGCCTGGATGGCAGCGTCCGATATGTCCGTCGGAGCGGGCTCCGGATTGGTTACGTAGTCCTTGCCAAGCGCGGCTGTCATTACCCCATCGCTCATTACCACCGGTGAGTGCCTTATCACCGAGTCGAGAAGCGCGCGAAGTTTCGCATTGGCGATGGCGGAAGCAAGCGCTGTCGAATCGCTCGCGATCATTAAAACACCGCTGGAGGCTATCGAGCCTTCGTTACCGAGTCGCGTGGCATCTATCGAACCGTTGGCCGCCCAAGCGTCAATACCCATCTTCCAGCCTGAAGCCCGCAGATTCTCAAGAATGTTGCGCCTGACTTGCTGGCGCTGACTGGCGTTTACATACCCAACCATAAGGATCGCCAAATGGTGGACATGATGGGCCTTCAATGCCGCTACGAATCGCGCGATCCGTCGGCCATGATTCTCGCCGTAGCTGCCGCCCGACAGCAAAAGTTCCCCGGAGTTCCTGACTGTCATCGCGCAGGCCGCTGACTTCGTCGGCGGACGAAATGTTACGGGATTCCCGTCGAGCGTGGGCTGGCGCGTTTGAAGCGAATAGGACAACTGCGGATCCGGCCCGAGTATCTGGGTTACTATTCCACGGGCAGACAAAATATTCTTGAAGCCTTCGGTCCAATGATATTGGGCATCGTCCGTCTTGAAGTCGATAATGGCCACCGAGCTCGCCCCGAATACATCCTTGAGTGACCTGTTCGGGCTGATTTGAGCTCCGGTGCCGTAATCCAAGCCGATACCTAGCAAACTGCGGCCGCGGTAGTGATCTGCGGAATGCGCCACCATGTTGATCAGACGCCCGAATCGTCCCCGTTGGTAGAAGTGCTGGTCGAGGAGAATGCCTGAGAGTCCGAAATCCAAGCCTCGGCGGCCATTGCCATTGTCCGCCCACCACACGGTGACGGCTCTCTTCTCCAGCTCCCCCGAGCGGTCAAAACCAGGCGAGAAGCCCGCCACCATGTTTCGGGCCTCCGCCGAATCCCCAGCGCTGGACCCGCCAAAGACCACCCCGCGTTCAGAGGCCGCCTGCATTGCCGCTTCCACCGGAGAGCCTGCCAGGACGCGCATCGCCAGATCCTGATCTCCGCCAAGAAAAAACACGCCGGCGACCGTGTCATTCGAAAACAGAGCACCGTTCGCAGAATTCAATGCATCTGCACGGTCAAGTAACGGAACCAGCTTTGCCGAACAACGGCGCACAGGGGCATGAATCACAGCGCGGCACGCTGACTGGATCAACGAGGTGCGGTTCTGGGCAAGTTCGAGATTGGCTTCGCGTTCGGCAGGATTTTCGCCGTACGCGGCCGGTACTACCAGGACGTCGACATCCTTTTGGTGTGCAGCATCTACAACAACGCGGGCAAAGCACCGTAGCGATGCTTGTGTGTAGCCACCCCCAATGGGTACAAATAAACGCGAGGGGTCTGGATTTGCCTGCGCACTCTGCAAAGACAGACCGATCAGGATCGCGAACGCAAGGAGTCGTTTCATGGCGGTCATCTCAAAAGGATCCGTGAAAGCCTTGCTCCGCCTTGATGAAACGTCCCATCGACGGTAGCGAGAGCGTAGCATCGTCGATCAGATCTCCACGACATGAAAAACGGACGCCTGCGCGCGCCGTCGGGGCCGGAACAGGCCACGTTACGCAGAGTGCGCCCCATGTTCATCAAGCTCGCCGCCAAGGCCAGGGGCGAGTTCTTCCGCGAGAATCGCACCAAAACGTGTTGCCTTCGAGAGTGTGTTCGCTACAGCAATTTTTTGGCATTGTCCACGGCTGCTTGGAGCTGTTGTTCTCCCGCCCTGGCTTGCTTCTGGAGGAAGCGCGAAACGGCGTACTGTGCTTGCGTCGGTTTGACCCAAGCCATGCCGACGTCGGTCTGCAGGTAAGCCAGCCGGCCATGCAATCGCGGCTGATGCATCGCGTCGGCCTCACTCGAATGAATATTCATCTGCACCAGCGCATCGATCTCACTGTTCAACTCGGACAAAGCGTTATTGCCCGGTGTGGCTTCCACATGATGGGCGGCCATCGCCGATTGCAACTGCTGGCGTACATCCAGGGCCTCGTTAAGCGCCTTGTCGAGTGTGTCCAGCTCCTGATGGATCTTGAGCTGCAGATCCAGACTCGCTTGGAGATCCGATTGACTGCTGTCGATTCCGGGATCAAGTGCCACTTTGAAGGTCTGCACAGTCTTCCTGTCGTTGTAATCAAGCACCACATGGTAGGTACCGGGAACCACTTCCGGCCCCGTCACTGAAATCGCCAAACCACCGGCTGCCGCTGGCGGAGTGAAGTTCTTGACGCGAGTCGCATCGGGGTAACTCAGATTCCACTGGAAACGGTCCATGCCTGGCTTTATGGCAGTGAGCTTCTTCAGGGCTAGGGCCTGCTGCTGCTGCGGTGTCATCTCGCTGGTGTCGGGTTTCTTTTTCGACTTCTGCTTCAGATGCAGCGTGAAACTACGGATCGTCTTGCCCTGCGCGTCGGTAAAGGCGAGCGTCACCGGCGTCTTGCCGGCATAGCTCTCGGGGATGTTGAAGAACACAGTGGCGCCGAAAGGCGGGTTGGTCCCGGCATTGTCCTTGGGAGAACGTGGCCCGCCGTAGGACTGGGTCAGCCAAGCCGGCTCGGGCGCGAACACGGCAGCCGTGTCGGTCCCTACATTCGGCTGCTGCGTCATCTGCTCAAGCAAGGTCAGGTTATCCAGCACCCAGAACGCGCGGCCGTGCGTCGCGATGGCCACCTCGCCTTCACGTGTATTGATGGCCACACCGCGCACTTGCACGTGCGGTAGATTCAAGGTCATCGGCTGCCAGCGATCGCCACCGTCAAAACTCACATAAACGGTGTTCTTGGTACCCAGGAAAAGCAGATCTACATCGTTGGGATCCTGACGCACGTCGAACACGTACTGGTCGTCCGGCAGGCCTTTGGTGATCGCTGTCCAGTGCTTGCCGTAATCAGTGGTCTTGAACACGTACGGCGCGAAGTCGTCCCACATGTAGCGGCTGGCGGTCAGGTACGCCGTACCCTTAGTGGCGTAAGAAGGCTCGATCGAGCTGATGTCCGACCACGCGGGCAACGTGGGCGGTCGCACCGCCTGCCAGTTCGTACCGCCATCTGTGGTGACGTTCACCAGCCCGTCGCTGGAACCGGCCCAGATGACCTTGCCATCTAGCGGGGAAACCGCCAGTGCCGAGATGGTGGGGTAGACTTCGGCGCCAGTCTGGTCGAGCTCGATCGGTCCACCGGTTGGACCCTCCGTAACGGGATCGTTTCGGGTCAGATCGGGGCTGATCGTTTTCCAGGTACGCCCATAGTCGTCGCTGGTCATCACGTATTGCGAACCGACCAGAAGTTGCTTCGGATTGACCGGCGAGAACAGGATCGGATAGGTCCAGGCAAAGCGATACTTGAGCTCTGCGGACGAAGCACCATCCTTGTAATCAGGCCACGGACTCACGCTCTGGAACTGCTTGGTCGCCATGTTGTATTTGGCGAAAATGCTGTAATAACCGCTGCCGTAGGTATTGCTCGGAGTGCCGGGCTGGGGTACAACGGTGGTGCTTTCCCCGTAGGCCACCGTTTTCCAGTCGCTGAGCGGGATCCTGCCATCGGCCGTCGCACTCGGGCCATCGATGGAACCCTCATCCTGCTGGGCGCCGTAGAGGTGGAACGGGAACTGGTCGTCGAGGTTGACGTGGTAGAACTGGCCGGTGGGCTGGTTGAGTTCGCTGCTCCAGGTCTTGCCGCGGTCCCTCGAGACCGTCGCCCCGCCGTCGTTGCCTTCCAGCAGTATCTTCGAATCATTCGGATTGATCCACACGATGTGGTTGTCGCCGTGCGGAGTATCCAGTTTCTTGAAGGTCTTGCCGCCATCCTGCGAGACAAACAAGGCGTCGACCTGCGCCATATATACCCTGTCGGGATCGGTCGGATCGACGGTGATCGCCATGTAATAGAATGCGCGCTGACGCAGATTCCATACCTTGTTGACGCGCTTCCACGTCTTGCCTGCATCGCTGGACTTGAACACCCCGCCGCCCTTGGCTTGGATCGCGGCATACACCACATCGGGGTCGTTCGCGGCGACGGCCACGCCGATCTTGCCAAGCAGCCCCGTGGGCAAGCCCGCGTGGTGCGAGATGTTGGTCCAGTGCGCGCCACCATCGGTGGTCTTGTACAGGCCGCTGCCGGGTCCGCCACTTGAGAGTTTCCAGGGCGTGCGATAGGCCTGCCACGCCGCGGCATACAGCACCT
>JBOHYR010000014.1:0-7885 GCA_050737995.1 Rhodanobacteraceae bacterium | reverse complement strand
ACGTGTCGCAAGCCAAACTCGATGCAGTGGCTCGCAAGTTGAATGAACGCCCCAGGAAAACACTAGGCTACGAAACCCCCGCCGAGCGTTATCGGCAATGTGTTGCGTCGATCAGTTGAATCCGCCACCGGTCACCGACCCTTGGTTGCCGATCACCCTCCGATCAGTCGGAAGAATTTCGTCAGAGGTCGCTGTACGACCCAAACCGGCCGGTGGCGAGCGGCAGCTATCGGGAAGTTTCCCAACCAGACACTGAGCACGGCCTTCGGCTGTTGTAGAGTTTGCTGTCTTCGCCGAAACCGCTGTGAACCACCGCGGGAGAAACCATGGTCATCAGTACACCGGGCCGCTACACGCGCACGGCAATAGTCTGCACTGGCTTGTTCTGGCGCTGCTTGTCGCACAGTACATCGTCGAATGGACGATGCCGCATATCGGCCGCGACACGCCGGTGACCACGCTTGGTGTACCGCGTAGTCGGTCAACCCATGCAAATGAACGCGCCTACGTGAGTTCATTGGTCCGGGTCTTGCGATTCAGAGCTGGACCAACTCTCGTTTCCGTCGACTCCGATGTGAGTTTCGGCCTTTCGTACGGCTTTTGAGTGACGGAAGTAATTTTTCGCCGTCGTGGCCCTCGTTGGGCGTTTCTGCGGCCGTTTTGCGACCGGCGTAATCTGTTGCATTGACGCCGCCGACCAGTTACGACATGGCACCCCGTACACCCCCCCCGTCAGGGCAGGCCCCACCTCAGCGGCCACTCTCACCGATGGCCACTCGCTTGCTAGCGAGGGCGCGTTGTGAATGGGAGCAACAGCAGTTCGACGCCGCTGAGCGGTCGCTGACCAACGTGCTTGCGTTGGTGCCGGATAACGTGGATGCCATACGGATGCTCGGGGTTGCGGTGCAGCGCCGGGGCGATCACGTTCGGGCTATCGACTGCTTCCGGCAAGCCCTGACGGTCTGGTCCGAGGATTCTGCTCTGCATGTAGGGCTCGGCATTGCCTTGTATGAGCATGGTGATATCGATGAAGCGGTGGCGCACTTGCGACGCGCTTGCAAGCTCGCGCCCGCTTCCGTGTCGGCCTGGTTCAATCTTGGCGAGGCGCTCGAGCAGCAGACGTATGCGGAAGAAGCCATTGCGGCGTTGCGATGCGCACTTGAACTCGATCCATCACATGTTTCGGCGCGGCTGTCGCTAGCTAGAGCGCAGTCGAGCATGGGCCAGGTCGACGCGGCGGTGCAGAGCCTCCGAGAAGTGCTGCGCCGCGACCCCAACAATCCTAAGGGGTGGTTCGCTTTATCTAATCTCAATACTGTCTGGTTCGACGCCGCGGACACGGATTGCCTGCAGCGCGCATTCGCGCGCGAAGATGTTCCGGCCCATGACCACGAGCTGCTCGGTTTTGCCTTCGCGAAAGCACTGGAAAATCAGGGTGATTATGCGCGCGCCTTCGAGGTGTTCCGGCTCGTCAATGCGTCGCAGGGCAGGAGGGTTAGGTGGGACGCCGCTGGGGAGCACAAACGCGTAGACGCGATCCTGAGTGCGTTCGCGAACGAGACGCTACCGTCATTGGATGCCCAGCAGGGACATGAAGCCATCCTCATCGTGGCGACTCCGCGTTCTGGGTCAACGCTAGTCGAGCATATCCTGGCCTCACATCCAGAGGTCGAAGGCGCCAACGAGATCAAGGACATGCCGCAGGTGATCGACGCGGAGACACGGCGCCATAGTTCAGCGTTCCCGTTGTGGGTGTCCGATGCGACCGCGGAGGATTGGCAACGCCTCGGCAGCGAGTATCTCGCGCGGACTGCCCGTTGGCGCAAGACCAAGCCACGTTTTACCGACAAGAATCTCTTGAATTGGTACCTCGTGGGCGCGGCATTGGCGATGTTGCCAGCAGCACGCGTTGTGGTGGTGCGGCGCGATCCGGTGGAGACTTGTTTGGCGTGCTACCGCCAGTGTTTCACCGGAGAAGCCGGCTTCGCCTGCGACCTCGACGAGATGGCAGATTTCTACATCGACTTCCTGCGCTTGACACGCTTCTGGCTGCACAAATTCCCAACCCGTGTGTTCGATCTCCGCTATGAGGCATTAGTGGCAAAGCCGGATTCTGTGATTCGTCGCTTGCTCAGCTTCTGCGGTCTGCCGTTCGATCCCGCGTGTCTTGAGTATCACAAGACGTCACGCATTGTGCTAAGCGCGCCCAGTGCCGCGCAAGTGCGACAACCGTTGCACCGCAACACCGCGCGAAGTGCACATTATGGGGACAAACTGGACCGACTGCGTCAACGTTTGCGGGAAGCGGGCGTGGTTGTGGAGTGAGCACTCACCAAATCGCTGCCACTGCAGCACGCCAAGGTCGCGCCAGCGCTTTTTGCAGACGGTGCTGCCGAACATTCGCCCAGCACTGGACTTCGCTGCCAAATCTGTAATTGGGAGGGAGACACGATCGTTAGCGAATGCTTGGCCAGAATCTTCAGCAGCGCTTGTCCTCTATGTGTCGTATCTGTCAGGTCACGGTGGAAGCGTGCGCTCGGTCAGGTTGATACTCACCGGCTCAACCACGATCAGTTCGAATCCCCGATTTACACGCGATACGTCCTGGCCTTGATGATCAACCGATCTTGGGTGTCGCCTTGCTGCCGAATCTACAGCAGCTGGTGGATTCAATCACAACCGCTGAGATACAGCGAAAACCTGGGAGCCATCTAGCAATCACTCCGGCATTACTTTCGTGCGGCAATGATCTCGCCGATGAGATCTGGCGTGCCCTTTTCGCGCACAAGGTGCGGATATTTCAAGCCACCGTAGTAGTCGATCTTCAGAGTACTGAACTCGCCGGCGTGCTTGACCAATAACGCAATCGGTGTCTTACTGCCTGAGGCCGCCTCGATCGCATTCTTTATCGCATCTGACGAATAGTTCCGGCCATTGACCGCAATGATCTTCATGCCTGGCACCAAGCCAGCCATGAACGCCGGACCGTTCCATTGGACGTCATAGACGCCGCCCTCCGAAGTCACCGAGAAGCCGATCGAGTAAGCCAGATCCACAGCATGCCCGGCCAGTTTTGCGTTGACCGTGCCCCACTCAGATGGCTTGTCTGTGTAGACCAGCTTCCAGCCACCACGCTTTATGCCATGTTCCGGAAGGTTGGTACCGGTGTAATCCAGACGCGTGCGCAGGAATTTGGTCCAATCGAACGGCTGGACCTCGTTCAAGGCATCCACGACGTCCTGGAAGGTGTAGGTCTTGGTGACGTAGCTACCATTGTCCATGCTGTAGAACAACTTCGCAAAATCATCCAGCGAGTGGCGATCGTGACTTAGTTGCCGGATCTTGGTGTCAACATCTAGCCATAGCAGCAAGCCTTCAGGATAGAAATCGGTGTCACGGCGGTAGTTGTGCCAGTAACTCCCGTTGTGGTAAAGCAACTGCTCAGCGTTGACCACGTCTTGTAACGATCGCCAGTTGCGACCAGTGCGATGGGTCATGGTGGCTGCCACATAGGCCAGCGACTGCCGATACTGTTGCGAGGTCCACATGCCCGAACGCGCTGTCAGCACACTGGCCCAATATTCAGTCAAGCCTTCGTACACCCAGACCAGGTTGTCTTGTTCTACCATGTTGAAATTGGGCGTCCACAGGCCCGCGGGTCGCCGGAACTTGCCATTCCACGAGTGCGTAAATTCGTGCGGCAGCAGGCTGGCCCCGTGGACGAAGGCATCGTGGTCGGTGAGAAAGTTTGCGGACGTACGGTTGTCGCTAGACTGATGGTGCTCCAAGCCATCTGGCGGGACATAGTCGGACAGCGTCAGCAACAAGTCGTAGTGGTCGTAGTGGTGCGAGTCGAACAACGCATACAGCTGCTTGACTAGGGTGCGATATTCAGTGGTTTCTTTGGCACTAACCTGCACATCGTCGGCACTGTCGCCAACAACGTCCAGATGCACGGGAGTCTTGGCCTTCGGCGCAATGTCTACGCGGTTGAAATACTTCCCCGCGATCAGCGGTGAGTCGATGAAGTTGTTGAAACTGATTGGTTTGAAGTGCGTCACGTTTCCGGACTGGGTCGCTACCGCCAGTGCAGTGGCGAACTTCCAGCCCACCGGCAGCGCCACGGTCGGCTGTATCAGGATGTCACGGGTGTAGTAACCGGCAGGGTAGAACGCCACTTGGGTGAAGGCCACATCGACCAGGTTTGGCGTCGACCATACGGCATCCGCCCACCATGCCGCTGACTGGACTGGCTCCCCGTCCGCTGGCTCGGTCGACAGATATTGGAACGAAAAATCCAACAGGTTGGCGCCGGCCGGCACGTCAACATGAAAGGTGTACATGTCACGTAAGTCACGCTGCCAACGCAATCGATTCCCTTTAGCGGTGATGACCAAACCGGCGATGTTGGCGATGGGTCCATCGGGAGCATGATCGGGAAACGGCCACTTTGGGTAGTAGAAGGTAAACGGGCCGGGTTTGACCGGAATCGATTCGTGCACACGATAGATGCAGTTTGGTGCATCGGTGAGGTTAACATTGATTGTCAACACGCCCGGATATGGCACGTCTTGTGGCACCGGTTGTGTAGGCGTCGTCTGAGCACCGTTTGCACGCAGCACCACACACGTAGCCGCAACTATCGACGCGGCTATGTAGGAACGAATGGCCGAGGCTTTCATCAGGTTACTCCAAGCCCAGTGCGCACTGTCGATGATCCGCTTTCTTCAGAAATTCCGAGCTTCACAATATCCAGTTCTGCAGAGAGAGATGGGTCGATTTCTGTAGAGAAATTTCTTCAGTATCTCAAAAGTCGTAAGCCAAGGAGAACCTTACCATGCGAGGCGGTTGAAACCCCTCGACCAGCTGGTAGGTGGGGTCGGGCGTATCGGTAGTCCCATAAGTGGGATTGAACTGCGTCGGCGTCTGTTTGTTGAAGACGTTGAACACAGCGACATTGAAGTCTAACTTGTGGGCAGCCCACGCAGGTTTGTAATCCACGTTGAGATCGATATTGTGGATCCATGGTGTGAACCCGGTCGAGCCCGGGGGCGCCGGAATTCCGCCGCAATAATGGTAAGCGCCGTCCCCGTAGCCCACCGGATCAGTCTGATCCGGCCCATACGCTCCCAAACAAACGTCTGGAGTACCAGAAGCGATGTACAAGTTGCCGCCGATTGTCCATTCCGGGTTGATCGCATAGGCACCATAGAGCTTGAGTTGATGCTTGCGGTCGTTGGCCTGCAAGCCGTCAGACCACTCCATCAATGAAGCGAAGTCCCACTGCTCAGTGACCGAGATAAATTCACCATTCTGGCCAGTCGCGGAGTCCACCGGTCCCTCGGTATTGCCGTAGCTTCTCGAGTACACGTAGTCAAGTTTGGCAAACCACTTGCCGTTCCAAACATGCGTCAGCGATAGGTCCAGCGAGTAATAGTTGCGCTTTACCCCTCGTTCGAAGCCTTGGTCGGCGGGTGTAACCACAACCTGGCGCAGGGAACCGTTCGGGCTGGTTACCAAGATGTCGCTGGTTTCGGTTGGGTTGATCAAGGGCCCACCCGTGTTCCACTGGTCGCAGGTTTCCGTTGTCATATAGGCCAAGCCCTGCGCCCTCCCCGCCGTACAAATCGCCTGCAAGTCATCCCAGTCGTCGATGATACGTGGCATTTCCTGATAGGTGCCGGTTGCTCCAAACACGTACTTTGCGCCCATCATCTGAAACTGCTGCTGCAAGCCCAACACAAAGTTGTCGGAATACTCGGCCCCGACGTTCCGGGATGCAGCTGCAAGCGGATTCTGCGGTTGGCCGTATTCGTTGTTGGCCGAAACGCCAGTTTGTGGGTTTTGTGGGACAGGTTTGAAACCGATCGGCTCGCCAGTCGTTTGGTTGATCCCCGTGTAGGTACCGTACAAATTTGTGATGAGTGGATTGCCAGCTTCGAGCAGTGCCACCTCCGCCGGCAACGCCAAGTAATAGCGGCCGGCGTTGCCGAACACCTTCAACGTGGAATCACCACGCACGTTCCAACTGAAGCCAATGCGCGGTGCCCATTGTGGCTTGGTCAAATTGATGTACGGCACACCTGCAGAATTGAAGTTAGTAAACTGATCGTTGCGCAGGCCAAGATTCAACAGAAGGTTGGGGGTGATCTGCCAGTTATCCTGGACGTACTGGGCGTACTGGGAGACGCGCAATGTGGCGACAATTTGGTTGAATGCCTGCGACACATAGTAGCCACCCGCACCAGCCGGATTCGAGTCCGGTGGGCCCGCATACGGCGGTGAGTCTGGATTCTCGCCCACGATCGGCGTGCCGGGATCGCCTTGGCCGTAGATCCAAGCGAAACCGGGTCCAGTTGTCAGGTTGCCATCGTTCTTGTCCCAAGTCTGAAGGTTGTCGATACCGACCTGGAAATCGTGGTTTCCCCATGTGTAATTCAGACTCACGCGGTAGTTCATAATCGAATCGCTGTGCGACGGAACCGGGGTCGTCTGGTTGACCTGTGGGTTGGAAATGCCTCCTGGTGGGACGAATGCCGGATTCTGCTGCGAAGCGGAGACGATGTTCGGTAAATCAGAGCTAAACCCTGAAAAAGTAGGCTGCCCCGTGTAATACTCACCATGCATCTTGCCCAGCATCGCGTGGAGGGTAAGATTGTCGGTAATGTCGGAAGTGAAGTTCGCGACCCACACCCTGAAGGTATTCTTGATCGCTGGATTGGTGCCGGTGAATGCACCAGACTGGGAGTTGCCATAGTCGAAGTTGTAATTTGATTGCCACTGCTTGAGCGAATTCTGGACAGCAGTCAGGGTCAAGAAGTTGCTGCTGTTGATGTTCCAGTTCAACTTGGCATAGATCTTTGGCTGATGCGTCGTGGAGAAGGTGTTGTAGGGATTGCTAATGCTGCCGATCGTGTTGGATAGGGTGTTGTCCTGTTCGGCAGCCACGAAGAAGAACAGTTTGTCCTTGATAATCGGACCGCTGACATAGGCGTCGTAGATGTTTTCCAAAGAATGGTCGCCCTGCCTGTATTGGTTGATGTCCCCAGGTTCCTCGCCACCCGTGGTCGAACGCGGATTGTTCCAGTAGCCATTGACGAAGTCGCTTTGCAAACTTGCCGGCTGCCACAATGCGCGCACACCGAAGTGCCACTGGTTGGAACCGCTCATGCCGATCTGATTAATCACGCCGCCGATGGACCGGCCATATTGGGCGCCGTAGCCGCTGATAAAGGTCTGTTGTTGCTCGATCGCGCCATACGGCAGGCTGATGCCTCCCATGGCATCAAGTTCGTTGGTGGTGTCCATGCCATCAAGGTAATACGCGTTTTCGGCAACTGACGCACCACCGAAAGCCAACACCGGTGTACCAAGCGGGCCAGTACCCAGTGACGGCGCGCCCAGATTCACACCCGGTGCCAGCAAGGCGATGTTCTCGGCGGTGCGTTGCAATGGAAGCTGTTGCAACTGCTTCGCCGTAATGGTGGTGACTTGGTTCGTGGTAGTCACGTCGATCGCCGGGATGGCGCTGGCTGTTACGTTAATCGCGGACAGCGTCGGTGCGTTGGAGGCACTTACGGAACTCGCGAAGTCCACTTCCACTGCGCCGGCTGCCGCCGGACTGACGCCGGTCTTGTTCTGCACGACTCTGCCGTTTTGCAGCAGGGATACGGTATAGGTGCCGACCGGAAGGGTGATCGAGTATTTCCCCGATGGCCCCACTGTTATGGTGCGGCTGAAGCCTGCACCGCCCGTTACTTGGATGGTTTCGTTGGCAGCGATCGGGACCTTGCCTCGGATGGTTCCGGTGGTGGCTTGGGCCCATCCCGCTCCGGCAAAACCCAAGGTGATGGAGCCGATCGCCACTGCCAGCGCCTTGCGTTTA
>JBOHYR010000013.1:0-12060 GCA_050737995.1 Rhodanobacteraceae bacterium | reverse complement strand
GCGCAGCACCAACACGGGCGTGGTGTTGGAAGCGCGCACCAGCCCCCATCCGTCAGGCCAATCGGCGCGTACGCCATCAATGGTGGTGAGGCGTGCGCCTTCGAAGTGCGCACGCTCGCGGAAGCGCTCGATAAAGGTGTAGTGCTCGCCTTCGCGCATCGGCACCTTCAGCTCCGGCGTGGATACGCCTTTCGGCAGCGTTGCGAAAATCTGTTCCGGCGTGCGCCCGGCCGGATCGTCGGCAAGGATTTCCAGCAGGCGCGCGGCGGAATAGATGCCGTCGTCGAAACCGTACCAGCGCTCGCGGAAGAAGAAATGCCCGCTCATTTCGCCGGCGAGTTGCGCACCGGTTTCCTTCATCTTCGCCTTGATCAGCGAGTGGCCAGTCTTCCACATCAGCGGGCTGCCACCCGCCTTGAGTATCAACGGTTGCAGATGGCCAGTGCATTTGACGTCGTACAGGATCGTCGCACCCGGGTTGCGTGTGAGCACATCCTGCGCAAACAGCATCAGCACGCGGTCGGGGTAGATGATTTCGCCGTCCTTGGTGACGACGCCAAGGCGGTCGCCGTCGCCGTCGAAGGCGAGACCGAGATCGGCGCCGGTATTTTTCACCCCCAAGATCAGATCGGTGAGGTTCTTTGGCTCGGACGGGTCGGGGTGGTGGTGGGGAAAGGTGCCGTCGACTTCGCAGTACAACGGAACCGGCTCGCAACCGATCGCATGCACGACGCCGGGCGCGGTGTTGCCGGCGATGCCGTTGCCGCAATCGACCACCACTTTCAGCGCGCGGCCAGTCTGGATATCCGACGCGATCCGCTCGATGTACTCGGGGAGGATGTCGTACTGGCGAAGACTGCCGTGACCCTCGGCGAGGCGGCCATCGACGATGCGCTGGTGGAGATCCTGGATGGCATCCTCGGCCAGCGTCTCGCCACCGATCACGACCTTGAAGCCGTTGTAGTCGGGCGGGTTGTGGCTACCCGTCACCGAGACGCACGAGCCGGTCTTGAGCTGGTACGCCGCGAAATAACTGACCGGGGTCGGCACCGCGCCGATATCGACCACGTCCACGCCGGCTGCGCGCAGGCCGTCGATCAGTGCGTCGGAAAGATCGGGCCCGGACAGGCGGCCATCTCGCCCGACCACGATTTCCGAAAGTTCCTTGTCGCGCACCGCGCTGCCGATTGCGCGACCGAGTTGGCGCGCGACGCCCTTGCTCAGCGTCTGACCGACCACACCGCGGATGTCGTAGGCGCGGAAGATGCCGCGATCGGGAATCGGCTCGTCATGCACGGCTGAGGCCGGTGCGGTTTCAGGCTTGGCTGTCGATTTCGGTGCAGGTTCGGGAGTCGGCGGCGTGGCCGCGAGCACTTCGGACAACACTGGCTCATCGGCCAACGATGCGCCGCCGAGGCGTGCGCGCAAACGCGGTCGCGCCCATAACAACGCGAGACCCACCAGCAACGTCACGATGGTCAGCGCCAGCGCGACGATGAATGATCGCGTGATGGGCAGCCAGTAGTTGGGAGGCGCCGAGGTAATGAGGAACAGGCTGTGGGCAACGGGTATCCCTGCATTGTCCTCGGTGGGCACACCACTCTCCCCGACGCTGTCCAGCACAATGTCCCCAGACTTGCCGGTCTGCCGCAATTCGAGTCGGCCGCCGCTGATCCGCGACATGTGCAGCGCGATCCGCAAAGGCGAGTCGTGGAAATCGACGGTGGCGTACGCCAGCACCTTGCCGTCCGTGCCAACGATCGGGCCGGCGAAGCTCAATGTGTGCGCGACCGGCGACTGGGCGGCGCCAAGATCGTCGCCGCTCATCGTGGACATCAGTTGCGCGGCCCGCGCGTAACCGAGTTGCTGCAGGTTTCCGTGCAACACTTCGTTCAACTGTGCGCTGTACAGGGTCACCTGCGCGCCGCCCACTTCGGACTTGATATGTTGCGCGGCGGCGGCGCGCGTTGATGGGTCGTCATTGGCCGCAAGCTGCGCGATCAACCCCGGTTGAGTGAGCGCCCCGGCGACATCCGCACGCTTGTCGGCAACGATCAGCCCGATTTTCCGCGAGACCTGCTGTTTGGCCTGCGCCAGTTCCTGAGTAGCTCCTGCTTGCCGGTTGATCTGCCACGTCTGCCAGAGCATGAACAACCCGAACAGCAGCAGCAGCGTGCCCAGTGCGAGCGCGAGGTCGGCCACGACTGCGGCGATCCCGCGGCGCCAACTCAAACGTGCGCGCACGGCGCGCGCCGCGGCCTGCACGCCGGGAGTTTTCTTGACCGTCGAATCGTTGTCCATGTCGTTACGCGACTCCGGTGGAGCCGAATCCTCCGACGCCACGTCCACTCGGCGCGAATTCATCGACGACCCGCCACGCCACACGCGCCACCGGCACCACCAGCAACTGCGCGATGCGGTCGCCCGGCTGGATGGTAAACGGCGCGTCACCGCGGTTCCAGCAGGAAACCATCAAAGGCCCCTGATAGTCGGCGTCGATGAGACCCGTGAGATTCCCGAGCACCAGGCCGTGTTTGTGGCCGAGTCCCGAACGCGGCAGGATCAGGGCGCACCAGCCTGGATCGGAAATATGGATGGCAAACCCGGTGGGAATCAGCGTGCTTTCGCCCTGCGCTAGCACGACGGCGGCCTCGGGCGCGGCGCGCAGGTCCATGGCCGCGCTGCCATCGGTCGCGTACGCGGGCAGCGGAATGCCGTCGCCCAGCCTGGCGTCGAGGCGTTTCAGTTCCACCGCGACTGCGCGGCTGGCCTGATTCGCACTCACATGTCCTCCCGCGCATGAAAGCGTTCGGCAATCCTTGCCACGAGGACTTTCGCAAGCTCGGATTTGGGTGCGCGGGGCAACGCCTCGCTGCCGCCGGACCAGAACAGCTCCACGGCATTGTCGTCGGCGCCGATCCCGACATGTTCGTCGACACGGTTGGCAGCCAGCATGTCAAGTTTCTTGCGCACGAGTTTTTCGCGCGCGTGCTCAGCAACGTGGTCGGTCTCCGCCGCGAATCCCACCACGAACGGACCTGGTTTGCGGCTCGCCACCTCGGCAAGGATGTCGGGGTTCTCCACCAGCTCCAGCACCGGCGCGCCAGCTTGACCCTTCTTGATCTTGCGCGCGCTGTAACCGGCGACCCGCCAATCGGCGACCGCCGCCGCGGCGATGAAAATGTCTGCGTCCCGCACGGCTTCCAACACCGCATCGCGCATCTGCAGAGCACTTCGCACGTCGATGCGCAATGCCACGTTCGCGGGCGTCGCAAGCGCGACCGGTCCGGCGATCAGGGCGACCTCCGCGCCGGCCTCGGCCGCGGCTTCGGCAATCGCGAAGCCCATCTTCCCCGAGCTGCGGTTACCGAGGAAACGTACCGGATCGATGTCCTCGTAGGTCGGCCCGGCGTTGACGACGACGCGCACGCCTGTCAGTTGCCCGATTGCGCGGTCAGTCGATTTCACCCATCACTCCCCACACGCGCTACAGACGTCGCTGATTCATGCAACATGCGTGCCCGCCGGCGCCAGCAGCGCCTGTACCAATTGCTGCGGTTCCAACATGCGCCCTGGGCCGGACTCACCCTCGGCAAGTGGACCGTTGGCCGGCCCCAGCACCGCAACGCCGCGTTGGCGCAGGGTCGCGACGTTGGACTGGGTCGCGGGGTGCAGCCACATGCGCTGGTTCATTGCCGGCGCCACGGCCAACGGCGCGGTCGCCGCGAGACACAGGGTCGAAAGCAGGTCGTCGGCAAAGCCGTGCGCGAGTTTCGCCAGCGTATCGGCCGAGGCCGGAGCGATCAGGATGGCATCCGCCCAGCGCGCAAGTTCCAGGTGCCCCATGCCCATCTCCGCCGCCTCGTCCCACAGACCGCTGCGCACCGGCTGACCTGACAGCGCCTGAAACGTCAGCGGCGCCACGAAGCGTTCGGCGTTTTGCGTCAGCACTACTCGCACATCGGCGTTGGCATCACGCAGACGCCGCACGACCTCGCATGCCTTGTACGCGGCGATGCCGCCCGAGACCCCGAGCAGGACATGACGATGTTCCCTGGCGTTCACGTCGGAATTCACTGACAGGTCGGCAAGTGACTAGCTTACCGGATTCGCATCACCGCGCCGCTTGGAGACAACGGGCGTGCTCACGATGCTGACCCTTGTCGCCGGTACGCCGGCTCCAACCAAAGCAGCATGACCATCAAGGATTGGCCTGAGGGCGAACGCCCCCGCGAAAAACTGCTGGCACGCGGCGCCGCCGCGCTGACGCCAGCTGAGCTGTTGGCAATCCTGCTGGGCAGCGGCATCCGCGGCACCAGTGCCGTCGACATGGGGCGAGTGCTGCTGGCGCAAGCTGGAAGCCTCTCTGCGTTGCTCGCAAGCGAATTGGCCGGCGTTCCCGGCCTCGGTCCGGCGAAGCGCGCACGCCTCACGGCCGCTCTGGAGCTCGCAAGGCTCTGTCTGTCCGAGGAACTCGTCGCGCGTCCCTCGCTGACCAGTCCGCATGATAGTGCAGCGTTCCTGAAAGCACAGCTCGCGCACAAGCCTTACGAAATGTTCGCTTGCCTGTTTCTCGACAATCGTCATCGCGTGCTCGCGTTCGAAGAACTGTTCCGCGGCACGCTGGACGGCGCCAGCGTCCACCCACGTGAAGTGGTGCGCGCATCGCTCAAGCACAACGCGGCGGCGGTGATCCTTGCACATAACCACCCAAGCGGCGTCGCCGAGCCCTCTGCTGCCGACCGCAACATTACGCATCAACTGCGCGATGCCCTCCAACTGGTCGGTGTACGGGTGCTCGATCACCTGGTCGTCGGCGCCGGCGAACCGACGTCAATGGCGGCGCGCGGACTGATCTGAGGAACGAGTGACGTACGATCGGCCGTCGTCGCCGAGTCGTCCAACGGGCTGATTCGCGGGACCTCTCCAAGGCCGCGTCGCCCCGAGAGGCCAAAAAGTTACCCAAGCCGCCGTCCATGGTCGCGGATTTCGTGGCCAAGAGTTCCCGGCGGGGCTTTTCGCAACAGCCGATCCACGCGTGACTGCTGGTCGCCGGTCCCCGGCCATTTGACTTCCGGCGCACCCGACTTCGTCAGTTATTCACACCGCTATTCCACAAGCGTTTGGCGATCACTTTTATTGTGCTTTCGTTAAATGGTTTATAATCCTATGAAAGATATTACTTTTTTTGTCTGACTCGTTGCCAAACGCCACACTTTCAGCGGTTCCCTGGCCACCCCGTGATCGAATATCCACCAACTTATCCACAAGTCGCAGGCTTGGTCGACACCCACCACTGCGCTACGATTATGGGCCGTCACCGTCATTGCCACGCCCCGTGAAAGACGCCTTACGCGAGCTGCTACTGCATGCGCTGGAGAACCTGCGCCGCGACGGGACGATCGATGCCCCGACGCCCGATTTCGTTATCGAACGCACGCGCACTCGCGAGCACGGGGACTTCGCCTGCAACACGGCGCTGATGCTTGCCAAAACGCTGGGCCGGAAGCCGCGTGACATCGCCACCACGATCGTCGGCGCCTTACCGAAAAGCCACCTGGTTGCGCGAGTGGAGATCGCCGGACCTGGATTCATCAACTTCTTCCTCTCCGATGACGCTTGGCACAAGGAAATCCGGGGCGTCCTCCACGAAGGTGAGCGCTACGGCCACAGCCAGATCGGCGCCGGGCGCGCGGTGGGTGTGGAATTCGTGTCGGCCAACCCGACCGGGCCGCTGCACGTCGGCCACGCCCGCGCGGCCGCAATCGGGGACAGCCTGGCGCGCCTGTATTCCGCCACGGGCTGGAAGGTCTATCGCGAGTACTACTACAACGACGCCGGCGCGCAGATCAACAATCTTGCGCTTTCGGTGCAAGCACGGATCAAGGGCATCGAACCTGACGACCCGCGCTGGCCGGCCGATGGCTATCGCGGCGATTACATCCGCGATGTCGCGAGAGATTATCTCGACGGGATGACTGTCGAGGCTGGCGGCGACCGTGTGACGGCGACGAAGGATCCGGACGATCTGAACGCGATCCGCGATTTTGCAGTGGCGTGGTTGCGCCGCGAACAGGACGAGGAGCTGCGCACGTTTGGCGTCGAGTTCGATGTGTATTTCCTCGAATCGTCGCTGTACACCAACGCCAAGGTCCAGCAAGTTGTCGATCGAATTGCCGCGCAAGCGCATTCATACCAGGCTGGTGGCGCGTTGTGGCTGCGCGCCACCGATTTCGGTGATGACAAGGACCGCGTGATGCGCAAGTCCGACGGCACTTACACCTATTTCGTGCCTGACGTCGCCTACCACCTGTCCAAATGGGAGCGCGGCTACAAACACGCCATCACCGAACTGGGCGCTGACCACCATGGCTCGCTGACGCGCGTGCGCGCCGGGTTGCAGGCGCTGGAGATCGGTATCCCGAAGGATTGGCCGGAATACGTGCTGCACCAGATGGTGACAGTGATGAAGGGCGGCGAGGAAGTGAAGATTTCCAAGCGCGCTGGCAACTATGTGACCCTGCGCGACCTGATCGAGATGGCGGGCCTCGACGCCACGCGTTATTTCATGATCGCACGCAAGAGCGACTCGCAACTGGTATTCGATATAGACCTCGCGCGTTCGCAGACCAACGACAACCCCGTTTATTACATCCAGTACGCGCACGCGCGGGTGTGTTCGGTACAACGCCAGATGCACGAGCGCTCGCTCGTGTTCGAACAGCACAGTGCACTGACACAACTCGACCGACTGGAAAGCGAACACGCGCGCAGCGTGATGGTCGAAATCTCGCGCTTTCCGGAAATTGTCGACGCCGCGGCCGCCAACCATGAACCGCATCTGCTGGCACAATACCTGCGCGAACTGGCCGGCGCGTTTCACGTCTGGTACAACGCCGAGCAATTCCTGGTCGACGACGAAAGCTTGCGCAACGCACGCGTTGCATTGGCCTACGCTACCCGTCAGGCGCTCGCCAACGGGCTCGGGATGCTCGGAGTATCGGCGCCCGAGACGATGTGACGCATCGGGTTTTTGATCGACACGACGCGATCCGCGAACGGATCGCACGAGGACGACAGTGGCAAATCAACGCAACGGCAGACAAGCAGTACGCAATGGCGGTTCGGGCATTCCCGGTTGGGGCCTGTTCCTCGGCGGCGTGGTGGTCGGGATCATCCTGTGCGCAATAGTGGTCTACAGCGGTCACATTCCCAGCCTGCGCCGCAATGACCAGCCTCAGGCGAACGCCAGCGCGGTGGCGCAGCAGGGCAGCTCGCCGGGCATCGCCGGCAGCAGCGCGGCATCCAGCGCCTCCAAGTTCGACTTCTACAAAGTTTTGCCTGAGAAAGAAGTCGTGATCCCGAACGCGGAGCTATCCGCGATGGCCAAGGCCGAGCAGCAGCACGCGGCGGCAGCGAACAATGCCAGTGCGTCGGCCCCGGCCACCTCTACCGTGACGACGTCCTCGAAAGGCGGTTACGTACTGCAGGTCGGCGCCTTCCCGAGCGCCAGCGACGCGGATGCAGTCAAGGCAAAACTCGCGCTTCAGGGTTTCACCGCGCACGTGCAGGCGGTGACGCTGGACGGGCAGGTCTGGAACCGCGTGCGGATTGGACCGTTCGCATCCGCGACGCAGCTCCAGGATGTGCAAAAACAACTCAACGCAGCGGGCTTCCATCCGATTCCTCTCAAGGAAAAATAGAGCCGGAACTCGGGACTGGGGAAAAGCACAAAACACCGATTTGCGTCGCTTTACCCCCTTCGGAACGCAGGGGGTCGCTGCGAAGCAGCGGGGGGATGCCGCCGCGCATTGCGAAAAGCCATCCCACTCGATCCCCCTTCCTAGCAAAAGGGAGGAAGCAAAGCGCGGCAGAACCGTGCCGTGAATCGTTAGAATATTCCGATGATCGACAAGACCCTTCTCATCACCGGCGCCTCGGCCGGCTTCGGCGCCGCCATCGCGGCGCATTTCGCGGACAACGGCTGGCGCGTCATCGCGTTCGCGCGCCGCAAGGATCGTCTTCAGCAGCTGCTGAACCGCTTCGATGCCGAGCGCATCCACACCGCCGCGTTCGACATCCGCGACGAGACGGCGCTGCGCGACGCGCTCGCGGCGCTTCCGGAAAATTTCCGGAACATCGATTTGCTGGTCAACAACGCCGGTCTGGCGCTCGGCATCGCGCCCGCACAGGACTGCGACCTCGCGCAGTGGCGGCAGATGATCGACACCAACATCACCGCACTCGCGTCCCTGACACACCTGTTGCTGCCGCAACTCATCGAACGCCGCGGCGCGATCGTCAACATCAGTTCGATTTCTGGTACGTACCCCTACAAGGGCGGCAACGTGTACGGTGCCACCAAGGCCTTTGTCACCCAGTTCTCGCTGGCCTTGCGCACCGATTTGCACGGTACCGGAGTGCGAGTCACATCGGTGGAACCCGGCATGGCGGAAACCGAATTCACCCTGGTGCGCACCGGTGGCAACAAAGAGGCCTCCCGCAAGATGTATGGCGGCGCACACCCGATCACGGCCGACGATATCGCCGAAACCGTCTGGTGGATCGCCAACCTGCCGCCGCATCTCAATGTCAATCGCATCGAGATCATGCCGACAAGCCAGTCGGCGGCGGGCCTTCAAGTGGCACGAGACCACTAGGAACCTGCGTCCCGATTCCGTGCGTGCGCAGAATGCCATTTCGGTTATTGCGAGTGGACGTCTGCCATGCGATTGCAAGCGCGATGACACCGAGCAACGCGAGTACCGCGATGCCCTGAGACCAGGCAAGCTGTCGTTGCAGGCGTCGCAGCGTCGTGTCGTCAGGTGGGCTGTTTGCGGTCATGATTGCGCCCTCTGCGTGGTGTGACGGTGTTCAAACCGGATGCTAGTAGCGGGACGGGATTGCGGCATCGCCCGAAAGGCAGGATGGCGAAAGTCATGCTCTCCGGCATGTGAGTCGGTGTGACAACACCATCGATCGCGGCCGACGATTCCGCGTCCAGCGCTAAGGTTTGATGGCGTCGTGTCAGAAAAGATTCTGAGTCGGCAGTGGCTCGGCACGAAGCAATTCAGGACCAGCGTCTTCACATTGGTCGATGGCGCTGCGCGGCGTAACGACCGCTAACGGGCGGCTTGACGGCAAGCACGAACTTCCGCTGCTGGCCGATCAGGGTCGACAGGGTTCCATCAGTTCGATCCGATTGCCGAATGGGTCGTCGACATATACGCGATGAAATCCTTCTAGCGGCGCATCGTCCCGCACAACGTATCCGTGAGCATGCAGCCGTTTGATGAGGGGGATGGCAGATCCACGACCAGAAGTGCGGGATGAAACTTGCGCGCTGGCCGAAAGTCCGCCGCTATGCCGAGATCGATTTTCAGGTCACCGCGCTCAAACCAACAACCACCACGCTGTGCGAGGTTGGGCGGTTTTTTGACCTCAGTAATTCCGAGAACTTCGCCGTAGAATTCGCGGGCGCGATTTTCGCCGCTGGGAGGCAGCGCTAGTTGTACGTGATCAAGACGCGTGACGTGCATAGCATCGATTCTTCCACGATATGGCGGCTCGCGCGAATAGCCGCTCTGGAGAAATTGGCCTGAGCGCTCGATCGGCCGGAGTTGGCCGAAAGTGGCGGGGCGGAACCGATTGCTGCCAATGTCAGCGGAGATATTGGCGCCGTAGGCGGCTAAGACAATGTGGGGAATGTGGGGATACCAATAGGAATACGATATCGCCTGTTGCTACAACGAACGTAGGCAGACCAATCAGTTGCGCCGACTATGATCCGAACCCAGAACTGGGGATCGAGGAGCCAAGCGGCGCACCGATCGATTCAGCGGCAGTGGATATCCTGCTTGACGCAGTGGTGCCAATCGTGGTCGTGATAGTAGCGGTGGTGAGCGCGATCGTAGTAGCCTTCGCGCGGCATGACACACCCTGACAGGAACATCATCGCAAGAGCCAACAGGCAGCTCCCGACAGTCAAGCGCTTACGGATCATCTCGGTTTCTCCAAGGTGAGGGCCTCGCCGCGCGGAACTCGCCCTCGCGGTGTACCTACCAATGGATGCCGCAAGCAAGGGTCGTGCCCGGTTCAACTCTCGCTCGGGGGCAGTTGTCTTGCGCTCTCGGCAGGTTGCATGGATAAATTCCTCGGGCTGCCTGCCGATTGCGTCGGTTTGCGCGACGATCGGCCGTCTCGCAAGCCGCCGATCGTCACGTGGCACCGTAACGCGCGACCGCACAACCACGCGTGAACATGCTAAGTTTTACTGCCAAATCTACCGCCAAATCCAGGGCTTTGAGTGGATCGGAATGGTCAAAAAAATTCCATTAATCAAGTTCGATAACTTGCGGATTCCGTTCACTCTTTCCCCGGGTTCGAAATCCCTAGCGTCCACCTATCACGGCCTTGAGAGAACCGTTGCTGAATCCAGCGCGCTTGGCATGGCAATATACTTTTCAATGCTAGCGGGACAATGAAAGCGAATTTACGTACGCCCAGAGATCGCAACTCTGTCGACACAATGCTCACTGCGAAGCTGGCGACCCCGCAATGAGCATTGGTCGGGGGCATTTTGGGCACGTACTGAACATCGACTTGACGAAATCGCATGGCAGCAGCGTTTGCAAGCTCAGATTGGATAGCCTTCCGCACTTAAAACCCTTATGCAGCAAAGGTTTCAGCCGATTGCGGCGATAGCTGTCGGGTACGTATTCGGTCCGTACGGATGCTGGTACGGATATTGGGCACGGTTTGCGACCGTTTCCGGCACGTGCGCGCCTAGCGCGCCTTCCATCCTCTATCCGCGCGGTAGGGTGACCGTGCACTTCGCAATCCCGAGTCTTGTTGAAGGGGTTTCCGCGCGAAATTTTCGAGCTCCCCACATCCCGCGCGCCCCGGAAAAATTCTCAGGCTAAGCTCTCGACGAATTCTGCGTAGCGCCAGCGTTTAGAGCGCGCGTCATCAACCGACCTGACCAGATCCCTCCCTCATTCCAGATGACCGTTGACGCCGACCAAACTGACCGGCAGGGTCCCAGGGTGGAATAGCGGCCGAATGTCGGCTATTGAGGCAACCGAAGTGGTGTCGAAACCAACCCGTTCCTACCGGTCGTGAACGTCCGCTGTCGGGAAGGCTGGTCAACGCAGGCAGCATGGGCCTTTCACCAAAATGCAGCTGAGCAAGAGCGCAAATCATGTGACCACTTGGCCGCACGCTGATCTTCCGCACTGCACTGACTGTGGCAACCGATTTGGGTAGGCGTTCCGCGAACCGGGTACGCATAACTGCCGTCGCTGGTGGCGCTACCATTGGCGTCGGGTGGTGCAACCGCGGCGTATCACGCATTTGCGTCACGCACTGTTGAAAGTTATTACCCGTGGGACTAGCGCGTAGGTACAAGGTTGCATACGTGCGACACGCGGCGTCCGTTTCCTTTTGATCGAGAATCGCAATGTTAAATTCATTAAGGCACGCTGGCGTGCTGCTTGGGTTGGTGTCGATTGCCACGCTTGGCGCCTACACATTCCCCGCCGCAGCCAGCCCCGTACACGAGCTGTCCAAGTCACAGCAGGTAGTCAGCGTCACTCAGGGTGGTCAAGCGACGGCATCAATCGTGTTGGAGACACGTGCCGTAGCGGTCAAGGAGACCGGTCCCAAGGCGACGGTGGCTAAATTCGGCGAAGTTTATGGTTTCTCTCCAACACTTTTCGTCGTGCGGGAAAACCAGCCGACCCGAATCCGTTTTTGGAATCTGCAGCCCGACGACGCACACAATTTCGAGCTGCTCAGTCCACATGCGAACAAGCTCATCTTCCTCGCGCTGCCGCCGCTCTCGGACAAGTCGTATATTTTCAACTTTCACCAGCCCGGCCTTTACACGTTCAAGTGCACGATTCATCGGCCGGAAATGAACGGCCAGATCCTGGGGCGGATTCAACTGATCGACGCAACACATTGCCGATAACGCTCGGCGGGGGTTTCGTAGCCTAGTGTTTTCCTGGGGCGTTCATTCAACTTGCGAGCCACTGCATCGAGTTTGGCTTGCGACACGTT
>JBOHYR010000012.1:0-22732 GCA_050737995.1 Rhodanobacteraceae bacterium | reverse complement strand
TGATCAACGGGATCAATTTCTCCGGAAACTGGTACGGCCCGTAGTTGTTCGAGCAATTGGTCGTCAGCACCGGCAAGCCATACGTGTGGTGGAACGCGCGCACCAAGTGATCGGACGCCGCCTTGCTGGCCGAGTACGGTGAATTCGGTGAGTACGGTGTGGTTTCCGTGAACTTGCCGCTCGCGCCGAGCGAGCCGTAGACCTCATCGGTGGACACGTGCAGGAAGCGGAAGCGTTCGCGCGCCTCGCCATCCAGTGCCTTCCAGTGGTCGCGTGCGGTTTCGAGCAACGCCAGCGTGGCGACGATGTTGGTTTCGATGAACGCTGCCGGTCCATCGATGGAACGATCGACGTGCGATTCGGCGGCGAAGTTCACGATCGCATCGGGCTTGTATTCGGCGAGCAGTTTCGCGACCCGTTCGCGGTCGCCGATGTCGCCATGCACGAACACGTGGCGCGGGTCGCCTTCCAGCGACTTCAGCGTGTCGGGATTGCCGGCGTAGGTCAGCTTGTCGAGGTTGACCACGGTCAAGCCATCGGCAACGGCCTGCAACACGAAATTGCCGCCGATGAAGCCCGCGCCACCGGTGACCAGCAGGGTTGTCATCGTTGCCTCACGCGATCGCAAAGAGCGCCATTTTGGCATGAACGCGAAAATTCCTCTGTCGCTGGGACGACGCACGTCGCGCTTTTCCTTCTCCCCTCGGGAGAAGGTGGCCCGGAGGGCCGGATGAGGGTTCGGGCCCCGCGCAATAGTAGATACATCGCACATATCCGTACCCTCACCCCAGCGCTACGCGCTCGGCCTGCGGCCGCCTCTCCCGACGGGAGAGGGGTCCCAGTCGGGCCCGGCAACACTCCGGCAAACCTTTGTATCGCTTTGCTTGGCACGCATCGTGCTCCCTTGGAATTGGAGCAACTTTTTGGTCAGGAACAGGGGCTCCCGAACGGTCGCGCTGCGAGGCGCGGCCGTTTTGTTTTCCACCCCCTTCGGCACGAAGGGGGTCGCGCCGCAAGCGCGGGGGGATGTGTGGCAAGTTGCGAAGGACCAAAAGCCATCCCCCTCGATCCCCCTTCCTGCGGAAGAAGGTAAGAGATGCACTGCGCCTTTTTGTACCGAAGAGGGAGGAGATGCACTGCTCCCTTTGTACCGAAGAGGGAAGAGACGCACTGCTCACCGCGCCTTTTGTGCCGAAAGGGAAGGGGAAAACGTACGGCTCGTGCAAGCCCTGTCCCCCACCCGCCTCCGCATGGCGAGGGCGGCCGCAAAACATCGATGGCCGCGCTGGCGTCACACCGAATGCCCCGCTCGCTCGCATGTCTGAGCGACTGGCACGAATCGTGCTGTAACAATTCGTGATATTGATTCACAGGAACGGGGGTTCCTACCGACATGCGCAAACATGCGGTCCAATACGGTTTCACGCTGATCGAGCTGATGATCGTGGTCGCGATCATCGCCATCCTCGCCGCCATCGCGATCCCGGCCTACCAGAATTTCGTGGTCCGCGCGCAAGTTACCGAGGGCATGACGCTCGCCGCCGCCGCAGAGACCGCGGTGTGGGATTTCTATGCCAACACCGGGTATTTTCCGGCCAGCAACCAGTCGGCCGACCTCGCGGACGACACATCGATCACGGGCAAATACGTGTCGCAGGTCAAGGTCACGGATGGCGTGGTCACCGCGACTTTCAACGACACCACGTCCAACACGGCCATCCATGGCGACACGCTGGTTCTGTCACCGACCACCACGGCGAGCGACATCATGTGGACCTGCAATCCGGCCGGCGCCTCGAATGCCGTGGCTCCGAAGTACCTGCCATCGTCGTGCCGGCATTAGCGGGATGCGCTATGCTTTTTCCTGCTTCTTTCTGAGCAAGTGGCACGAATGAGCGCGTAACGGGTCGGCCACCTGTCGCGTTCGCAAGCCACCGATCGCATCCGTATCCGCGACCTTGCCATCACCGCCCCTCTCCCCTAGTGAGACCGATTACAGCGGGGGTGCTGTGACGTAAATCGTCACCTGTCGCGCCGGGTCAGCCATCGCGAAGCGACGCCGGCCGAAATTGTGAACCAGTTCCCATGCCAAATCCCGTGATATCCGTTAGATTTTTCGCAAGATTGCATAAACGGGGTTTGGCACGAAAGCTGCTTATTTTCATCCGAGCTTCTGGCTCACTGGCCTGCTGGCCAGGGGAGTTCTGATCAGGGGCTTGCATTTTGGGGCATCCCAACCAGTAGTCCAGTCTTCCACTAGCAAAGAGGAATCAACAATGAAATCGATGCAGAAGGGCTTCACCCTGATCGAACTGATGATCGTTGTCGCGATCATCGCGATCTTGGCCGCAATCGCCATTCCGGCTTACCAGAACTACCTGATCCGTTCGCAGGTGTCGGAAGGCACGTCCTTGGCCGGCGGTGCCGAAACGGCCGTCGCGGAGTTTTATTCCACCAACAACCGGTTTCCCACCAACAATACGTCGGCGGGTATCGCCTCGGCAGCCTCGATCTCGGGTAAATATGTCAAGACGGTAGGGATCAGCGGGAATGGCGTGATCACTTCGACATTCAGCAGCTCCACGCCGCAGAACGCCAACACGAAGATCTCGACGTCCGGCAGCGATACCCTGGTCCTGTCGCCGCTCACCAGTTCGAACGGAGATATCCATTGGAGCTGCACCAAGTCGACCGTCAATCCGCAGTACCTGCCTACAAGTTGCCGTAGCTAAGCTGTCGCAACACGCTGCACCGATGCAATCGAAGGGCCGCCTCGCGCGGCCCTTCCTTTTTGTATGGTGCCGGCACCACTCCAAAGCACCCGCGCATGCATGTTTAGCGGCGCGTACGACCGACGCAGGATTGCCGCGAGACACCGCACCCGTGACGACGATCTGGCGTATGCGCGGACCGCTCGCGTATGCTGGCGGGCCATGACCGCCGCGCATCCTGAACCGTGATCCCCCTCCGCCACACGCGCCTCCGGGCCAAAGTCGTCGCGTCGCTGATGTTCGCGCTAGCATTGATCGCGATCCTGGCGCTGACGTGGTGGGCATACCATCCAGGCTTGTCCGGCGATTTCCTGTTCGACGATTTCGGCAGCCTGCCGGTGCTCGGCGCCACCGGGCCGGTCGACCACTGGACCACGTTCTGGCGTTACATCACCTCGGGCAGCGCCGATCCGACCGGCCGCCCGCTGACCCTGCTGACGTTCCTGATCGATGCGCACGACTGGCCGGCATCGCCGTATCCGTTCAAGGTCACCAGCGTGATTTTGCACCTTATCAATGGCACGCTGCTGGCGGTGGTGTTGTCGAAGCTGGGGCGGGTTTTGGCAAGGTTGCCCCGGCGACCCGCACAATACTCAAACGTCGTCAATCCGGGGGTGGCCGCAGGGCAGAACCCGGAATCCATCGATTCTGTCCCCCTCCCGGTAGCCAAAAGCTGGATTCCGGATTCCGCCCGCGCTGCGAGCGCGGACGGCTCCGGAATGACGAGTGAGTGGTTGGCGAATGACGCCGGCGGTGGCCCCGGGACGACGAGTGACACGCTGGCGAATGCCGCCGGCGATGGCCCCGGCATGGCGATGGACGGTTGGTGTTGCCTGCTCGCCGCACTGTTCGGCGCGGGTGCGTGGCTGCTGCATCCGCTGCTCGTCTCGACGACGCTGTACATCGTGCAGCGTGAGGCGATGCTGCCGGCGACTTTTGTATTGATCGCGGTGCTGGGGTGGATGGCAGCGCGCAAGGCGCTGGCCGCCGGCCATGTGAAGCGTGCACTCGTCGGGATGGCGCTTTCGGCGTGGCTGTGCACCGCCCTTGCGGTGCTCTCCAAGGCCAACGGAGCGCTACTGCCCCTGCTGCTGCTGTTGATCGAATGGATCGCACTGGCCCCGCACCAGCCGATGCCGACGCCGCAGGCGGAACATTGGCGCAAGCGCGCGACGACGGTGTATCTGATCGTGCCGAGCGTAGTGGTCGTCGCCTATCTGCTGTACATGCTGCCCGCAGCGATCCACGGTGCTCCGGCAGTACGCGGCTGGACGGTCGGCCAGCGCCTTTTAACCGAACCACGGGTGCTGACCGATTACCTGCGCCTGCTGTTCGTGCCGCACGCACATTCCAGCGGGTTGTTCAACGATTCGTTTCCGGTTTCCACGAGTTGGCTGCACCCGGCATCGACCATTCCCTGCATCCTGCTGATCCTCGCCCTCATCGGCGCGGGCTTCGCACTGCGCAAGCGGCATCCAGCGATCGCGTTGGCGTTGTTGTTTTATTTCGCGGCGCAGCTCATGGAATCCGGCTGGATTCCACTGGAACTGTATTTCGAGCATCGCAATTATTTGCCGGCCATGTTGCTGTTCTGGCCGATCGGTATCGGCCTCACCCGTCGCGGCACGCTGCGCTGGCTGGGGGTCATCGCCGCGGCGTGCATCCTGCTGGTGCTCGCCAGCTTCACCGTCCAGCGCGCAACCCTGTGGGGAGACGGACTGCGGCAGGCCAGGGTGTGGGCGGCCATCAATCCGGATTCGGCGCGCGCGCAGACCAACGCCGCGTTGTATGACCTCGCGCACGACTCGCCGCGGCTGGCGATCGCGCGCCTGCGCTTGTCGCTGCCGCGCCACCCGAACGACATCCAGGCATCGATCACCCTGATCGGCGCGGAGTGCAAGCTGGGCGCAGTGCAGCCGCAAACCCTCGCCGCTGCCGAAACCGCGCTCGCTCACACCCGCGTCGGAGGCCAAACCGCGTTCAAGTGGTTCAACGATGCACTGGCCATCGCAAGCGCACGCGATTGCAAGGGGCTGGATTTCGCCGCTCTGCAGGCGACCCTGGATGCCGCGCGACGCAATCCGCACTGGCGCGACCAGCGGGGACAACGGCAAAATCTCGCGCACATGCAAGGAGAGCTGGCCCTGGCCGAAGACAGACCCCAGGAGGCGCTGGCGAATTTCAACCGCGCGCTGGCCGTATCGCCCGGTCCGGATACAGCGCTTGAGCAGGCCGCGTATCTCGGCTCACACGGCTATCCGAAACTGGGCGTCGCGCATCTCGATTACTACGCCACCCTGCCGCCCGGACCCAAGCCCGGCATCGGCATGCCGCGCATCCACGCGTGGGTGTTGCATGAGCAAGGTTGGTGGCCGACGGAAACCGCGTACCTGCGCAAGACTCTGGAGGCAGCCGTGGCGGCCAGAGCGAAGTCGGCCGATAGACAGCCCGCTGTGTCTACGCAGTGACGACATTTCCCCGATGCTTCGCACCGACCCCTTTCGGGCCGAAGGGGGTGATGACTATCCTCCCACTTCCGAAGGAAGGAGGATCGAGGGGAATGCGCTTTTCGCAACGCGCAAGCAGATCCCCCCGCACTGCGCGCGACCCCCTTCCTGTGGAAGTGGGTAAGCACTTTTCCCCCTTCGCCCGCGAAGTGGGATGGAGGTGGACGCGCCTTTCGCTACCATGCACCGATCAACGATCGAAGGGTCACCCGCATGCGGCTGAATGACCGCACACGCAAATGGCTGCCATGGTTGCTGCTGGCCATCGCGGTCATCGTCACCGTGGCGGTGTACTGGCCCGGGTTGAGCGGCGGCTGGGTGTTCGACGACTACCCCAACATCGCGGACAACGGCGCGATCCACATCACGCCGGGGCACTCGACCCTGATAGCGTGGGTGAACGCGGCGCTGTCGTCGCCGGCGAGTTTTCTGCATCGACCGCTGGCGTCGATCACGTTTGCGGCGAACTGGTATTTCGGTGGCGGCAATCCGTGGCCGTACAAATTCACCAACGTCGTCATCCACGTGATCAACGGCGTGCTGGTGTTTTGCATGTTGCGGGCGTTGCTGCGGTTGATGGCGTTGCGCGGCTGCGTCCCCCCGATGCTGCGCATCGACCCTCTTCGTTCCGAAGGGGGTGATGAAGACCCTCCCTCTCAGGGGGAAGGCATGGGCGGGGGTGGGTTGGGTCTCGAGGGCCGCAAACCCCATCCCCACCCCAACCCTCCCCTTGAAGGGGAGGGGGCGAAACAATGGCGCGCAGCGCCGAGTGAGGGTTCGGATCCACGCGACAGTGAGGGTTCGGATCCGCGCGATGTGGATACCCCACGCCTGTCCGTCTCCTCGCCCCCAGCCCCTCTCCTGCGGGGAGAGAGTGGCAATGCCTTGATCGACGAGGCTGCCGCGACGCGGCTGGCGCTGCTGGTCAGCATCGCGTGGATGCTGCTTCCGATCAACCTGATGGCGGTGCTGTACGTGGTGCAGCGCATGGAAAGCCTGTGCCAGTTGTTCGTGCTAGCCGGACTGTGGGCTTACCTGCACGGACGCTGGATGATGCTGACCGCCACGGATGCGCGACGCGACCGGCACGGCTTCGCGCTGGCAGTGGGCGGCATAGTGTTCGGCACCCTCCTCGGACTCACGTCCAAGGAAACCGCGGTGCTGTTGCCGGTATTCGCGTTTCTGGCGGAATGGATACTGGTGGGGTTTGCACGTCACGGAACAAACCCTCCCGTTGAGGGGGAGGGCATGGGTGGGGGTGGGTTAGGTGTCGAGGGCCGGATACCCCATCCTCACCCCAACCCTCCCCTTGAAGGGGAGGGGGCGCAAGAACTGCACAGCGCCAGAATGGCGAGCGAGAGTGCGGCGCGCGATAGAGAATCGAAAAGCAGGAATCAGCCGCCCTCCGCCTCTGGTCATTCCGGGGACGCGCGAAGCGTGGAACCCGGAATCCATGCCACACAAGACCAAGAGCTGGATTCCGGATCGTGGCTGCGCCACGTCCGGAATGACGAACAAAATCACCGACCACGCCTGCGGCGCGATGGCACAAGAGACGCCGGTTCCAAAAGCGACCCGCGCATCCTGTGGACGTTCGCAATTACCTTGTTCGTGCCGGCAGTGCTGGGTTTTGCATGGCTGTTGCGCGCTGCGCTGAGACCCTCGAGTTGGGCCGGACGTACCTTCACGCTCGGTCAGAGATTGCTGACCGAACCACGCGTGCTGGTCGATTACCTGCATTGGACGTTGTTCCCCAACCCGCTGGTCCTGAGCCTCTACCACGACGAGATCGTGAAATCGACCGGCTTGCTGACTCCTTGGACCAGCTTGGGCGCGATCGTGTTGCTCGCTGCATTGATCGTGATCGCGGTGTGGTTGCGCAATCGCCGCCCGCTTGTCTCGCTCGGCATCGGCTGGTTTTTCGGCGCACAACTGCTGACCGCAACGATCGTTCCGCTGGAACTGGTGTACGAACAACGCATGTATTTCGCGTCCATCGGCGTGATGCTGGCGGTGGGCGCGTTGCTGCTCGGCGTGCGGACCCGCATCAGACTGCCTCTGCTGCGCGGACTCGTCGTCGCCGTCGCGCTGCTCTGGTTCGGCACCGTGACATATCTGCGCGCACAGGAGTGGTCCAACCCGATCCGGCTGGCCGTCGCCGAAGCCAACCGTCATCCGGAATCGGCGCGCGCGGTGTACGAGGCCGGACGGCAGTTGCTGATCGCATCCGATTATCAACCCGGACCTGCGCTGGATGCGTCGTGGAAATATCTGCGTGAGGCGGAGGCAATCCCAGGCTCGTCGGCGCTTCCCGATCAGGCCATGATCATGATCGCCGATCACCACGACCAGGGCGATGACACCGCGTACTGGAACTCGATGATCCAGAAGCTGCGCGATCAACCGACCCGCCAGGAAGACATTTCCGCATTGGTATCGCTGACCAACTGCTACGAGTCCGGCATCTGCAAGTTCGATGTGTCGAACCTGCAACGCGCCTACACAGCCGCGTTGTCGCGGCCGCACCCCATCGCACGCCTGGATGGCGCCTACGCCGATTTCCAGCGCGACATTAAGCACGACGACAAACTGGCCACGACCTACCTCGAACGCGCGGTCGCCAACTCGCCGGGCGAATCCGCGTACCGCGTGGACCTGGCGATTTTGTATGCACGGCACGGCCAGACGGAGAAGGCACTGGAGCAAATCGACGCACTGCGCCGGATGAATCTCGCGGGCCGCCTCGACAGGCAAATCGCGGTACTGGAGCAATTGGCGGAACAAGGCGCCCCGGTTCAACGCCCCTGATATGGTCATGCTAGGATGACCACAGTCAGACAGGCATCGCCGTGCAAACAGAAATCTCCAAGTCGAAATTCAAGGCACGCGCGCTGGAAATCTTCCGCCGCATCGAAAAGACCGGCACGCCGGTCGTGATCACGGACAACGGCACACCGACCCTGATCGTGAAGCGCTACAGCCCCGACGAAACCGATGTGCGGAAGCGCCTCAAAGGCTCGGTGCTGCGATACGACCAGCCACTGGCACCCGTCGCCGAGGATTGGGACGCCGACGCGTGATCGTACTGGACACCCACGCGTTGGTGTGGTGGATAGGTGGCAATGCGCGCCTTTCACGCAACGCGGCCAAGGCAATCCGCAAAGAACAGTCGTCGGAGGGACGCATCATCGTTTCCGCGATCAGCACCTGGGAGATTGGAATGCTTGTATCAAAGGGCCGACTGGCGCTTGCCATGGACGTGGACGAATGGTTGCAAACCATCCAGGGCACCGCCTGCATCGCCCTGCTCCCGCTCACGACGAGCGCAGCCACGGCCTCCACCCGTTTGCCGGGTACATTCCACGGCGATCCTGCCGACCGCATGATCGTCGCAACCGCGCGTGAAGAAAACGCGCCGTTGGTCACCGCCGACCAGCGCATTCGTCGCTATCGCCACATCCGCACGATCTGGTGAGCCCTTGGCGACCGCTTGGTGAACCCCATGCGAAACAGTAGTGCCGCCGACGATACGTTCCTGATTTTCGGCTCGCCGCTTATCGAGCAAGCCGAGATCGACGAAGTCGTCGCGTGCATGGAGTCAAGCTGGCTCGGGACCGGGCCGCGCGTCGCGCGGTTCGAGCGTGACTTCGCGGCATACCAGGGTTTGCAGCCCTCACGAGTCGCCGCTGTCAATTCCTGCACCGCCGCGCTGCACGTCAGCATGGTTGCAGCGAACCTGGAACCCGGCAGCGAAGTGATCACCACGCCGATGACGTTCTGCGCATCGGTGAACGCGATCATCCACGCCGGACTGACGCCGGTGCTGGCGGACGTCGATCCCGCGACGCAGAACATCGATCCCGCCGCGATCGAGGCGGCGATTACCCCGCGCACCCGCGCCATCCTCCCGGTGCATTTTGCCGGTCGCGCCTGCGAGATGGACGCGATCATGGCGATCGCCAACAAACACGACCTGATGGTCATCGAGGATTGCGCGCACGCAATCGAGACCATGTACCACGGCCGCAAGGCGGGCACGTTCGGCGATTTCGGCTGTTTCAGTTTCTACGCGACCAAGAACGTCGTCACCGGCGAAGGCGGCATGATCACCGGCCGCGACGAGGCGCGCATAGCACGCGCGAAAGTGCTGGCGCTGCACGGCATGAGCAAGGACGCCTGGCACCGCTTCGGCGACCAGGGCTACAAGCACTATCAGGTGGTCGAAGCCGGATTCAAATACAACATGATGGACCTGCAAGCCGCTATCGGCATCCACCAGCTCGCTCGCGTCGAGCGCAACTGGCAACGGCGCGAAGTCGTGTGGAGGCGCTACATGGAAGCATTCAAGGACCTGCCGATCGGGCTACCTGCGCCGATACGCGGCAATTCCCTTCGCGCCGAAGGGGATGGCGACGACCTCTCCCTTCCGCAGGAAGGGGGATTGAGGGGGGTGCGTTTTTCATCCGGGGCGCCGGCATCCCCCCGCCGCTACGCGGCGACCCCCTTCGTGCCGAAGGGGGCAAGCATCGCCGCGCCGGACACGCGGCACGCCTGTCACCTGTTCACGGTCATGATCGACGAGCCGCGTTCCGGCATTTCCCGGGACGCCTTCCTCGACGCGATGAACAAGCGCCGCATCGGTACCGGCGTGCATTATCTCACCGTGCCGGAACATCCGTATTACCAGCAGCGCTATGGCTGGCAACCGGAACAATGGCCGAACGCGATGCTTCTCGGCCGTCAGACCGTCAGTCTGCCGTTGTCGCCGAAGCTGACCGATGCGGAAGTAGAGCGGGTCATCACTGCAACCCGCCGAACCCTGTGCGTGGCGGATCGGTGATCCAGCCAAACACTCCGACGAGATACAAGCAATGTCCTTGCAGACATTGATCAATACGCTCCGCGCCGATCTACGGCTTGGCACCGAGCGCGGTCGACTGGGACGTTCGGCTGCCGCGACGGGGGCGATGAAGATCGGCGCAACCGGCATAGCGTTCCTGGCCAGCCTGTTATATGCACGCGTTCTCGGCCCGCACGGATTCGGTCTCTACGCTTATGTCATCGCCTGGACTACGGTATTGACGATACCGGCCAGTCTTGGCCTGCCTTCGTACCTGGTGCGCGAAGGCGCCAAGGCGCCCGAAAGCCTGAACTGGCTACGCAAATGGGCCGACCTGCGTGTCCTCGCGACCGGCATCGCAGCTGCGCTGCTGCTGGCGTGCGCGGTATTCCTTCCCGCGGCTGCGGGCGCGCGCTGGCTGTTCGTGGTCGCGGCACCCATCCCGTTGCTGGTCAATCTCAGCGCGATCCGCCAGTCGTTGCTACAGGCACGCGGATGGATTGTGCGCAGCCAATGGCCGCAACTCGTGTTCACCCCGTTATTGACGGTCGTGCTGCTGGCCCTGCTCTGGCTGTGGCGCGGCACGTTCAGCCCGATCGATGTGGTGATCGCGACTGTGTTCGCCGCATTCCTGCAATTGGCGATTAACGCGTTGCAATTGCGACCGGCCACGACTGCAAGCTCGGGCGTCCGCCACGCATCCGCCAAGGTAAGTTCTGCGCTCCCCTTCATGTGGATCGGTGCGCTGTACCTGGTGATGAGTCGTGTGGACCTGATCCTGCTGGGCAGCCTGAAGGGCGCACGCGAAGCGGGCATCTACGCAATAGCTTCACGGGCAGCGGAATTCGTGCCATTTTTCCTCACCGCTGTTAATACCACCATCGGCCCAAAAATTTCCCACCTGTACCACTCCGGACAGCATGAGAAACTACAACGGCTGGCAACTGCCGCCGCGCGCCGGCTACTGTGGGCCACAATGCCCATCGCACTGATCCTGATAGTGCTGGCCCATCCGCTGCTCAAGTTCTTCTACGGCGGCGACTTCGCGCAAGGCACGATTGCGTTGCAGATTCTCGCGATTGCGCAGTTCTTCACGATAGCGAGTGGCCCGGTGGGTATCCTTCTCAACATGACCCAGCACGCTGGACTTTCTGCAAAAGCCTTTGCATGGGGCACGGTGACCAACATGTTGCTCAATTTCCTTCTAATTCCCGCGTTCGGCTACGCTGGCGCCGCGACGGCAACTGCTCTAAGCATCGCTCTCTCCAACACCCTACGTTGGTATTGGGTCAAACGCCACTTGCAGATCAGGCCTAGCGCATTTGGCATATAACACCGCTGCGCACCGAGTCCAAGGAATCTGGGTATCTTTGTCGTCTAACGCTTCCTAATCCGGCAAAGCACATTTTTGACCGAAAATAGACACAATCGATCAAGCGTAAATTTGAAATCGAAGCATCCCCAAATGAACAGATCAGATATTCACTCTCTGGCAGACGTACAAACTACCCGGATAGGTCCGGGTACCAGAGTATGGCAATTTGTCGTGGCTCTCCCGGGGGCAACCATAGGTAGCGACTGCAATATATGTGCGCACTGTTTTATCGAGAATGACGTTGTGATCGGTGATCGTGTCACGGTCAAAAACGGTGTACAGCTCTGGGATGGCTGCCGTATCGGCAACGATGTGTTTATCGGTCCGAATGCAACCTTCACCAACGACCGCTTTCCCAAGAGCCGCAACAGAAGCTTCCAAGCGCTTCCCATTTTCGTCGAAGACAATGCCGTAGTTGGCGCAGGCGCGGTTCTTCTACCTGGCGTCCGGATCGGCGCCGGCGCAACCGTCGCTGCCGGCGCCGTAGTGACCAAGGATGTCCCGCCGGGAGCCCTAGTGATGGGCAATCCTGCACGGGTTGCAGGGGAGACTAGGCATGTCGATTGAAAACTGCAGGATCATCGAGCTTCCGAAGATCGCAGATCCACGCGGAAACCTGACGTTCGTGGAGGGCAGCCAGCACATTCCGTTCGCAATCGAGCGGGTGTACTACTTGTATGACGTCCCAGGTGGCGCGGAGCGTGGTGGTCACGCGCACAAAGCACTGCGACAACTCATTATTGCGATGTCGGGCAGTTTCGATGTTGTGATCGACGACGGAAGCGAACGCAAGCGCTTTCATCTCAATCGCTCTTATTTCGGTCTTTACGTGTGTCCAATGATCTGGCGAGAGTTGGATAATTTTTCCTCAGGCTCGGTGTGCATGGTGCTTGCATCGAATCGCTACGACGAGGCCGACTACTACCGCGACTACGCCGAATACCTCTCCGCGCAAAGAACGCAGCCATGAACGTACCTTTCCTGGACTTACGAGCCGCCTATCTCGAGCTCAGGGCCGAGATCGATTCGGCGGTCGCGCGAGTGCTCGACAGCGGGCGATATGTGCTCGGTAAAGAAGTAGAGGCATTCGAATCCGAGTTCGCCGCGTATTGCAGCGCCAACAATGCCGTCGGCGTCGCCAATGGCCTTGACGCCTTGCATCTCGCGCTATGCGCGATGGATATCGGACCCGGCGATGAAGTCATCGTGCCTGCCAACACATACATCGCGACATGGCTCGCGGTTAGTCAGTGCGGCGCGACTCCGGTTCCGGTCGAACCCGATGAAAAAACCTTCAACATCGACCCCACCCTCATTGAACGAGCCGTTACCTCACGCACGAAAGTAATTCTTCCTGTGCATTTGTACGGGCAACCGGCGAACCTCGACCCAATCATGGCGATCGCGCGCAAGCACGGGCTACGCATACTGGAAGATGCCGCTCAAGCCCATGGCGCATGTTACAAAGGACGCAGGATTGGCGCACACGGTGACGCGGTCGCCTGGAGCTTCTATCCAGGCAAGAACCTTGGTGCAATGGGCGATGGCGGTGCTGTGACGACCGAAGACGCTGCTCTGGCGGACCGAATCCGTGTCCTTCGCAACTACGGGTCACGCGTCAAGTATTTCAATGAAACGCGGGGCTACAACAGCCGTCTCGACCCCGTGCAGGCGGCAATCCTGCGCGTCAAGCTCGGGTATCTGAACATTTGGAACGCGCGTCGTGCGGCTGTTGCCAACCTGTACCTTCACGAACTTGTGGGTTGCGGGCTGATTTTGCCGAAAACCCACGATGCCGCTGAACACGCTTGGCACCTATTCGTGGTGCGCAGTCCCAAGCGCGATTTATTACGCCACTCTCTGCTGGATGCCGGAATCGACAGCCTGATTCACTACCCCGTCCCCCCCCACAGGCAGCAGGCATACGCGGATGGCGGCTACGCGGTCGACTCCTTCCCAAGGGCGACGCGTATGGCAAATGAGGTGCTGAGTCTGCCAATCAGCCCCCATCATGACACCGCGCAAATTAAAGCCGTGTGCGAAACGATCTACTCCTCGGCGACGCGATGATGTCAACAGAATCGATTGATGAGCGCATTGGTTTCGTCGTTCACGAGCCCACGATGTGGGCACACTACAGTAGT
Source organism: Rhodanobacteraceae bacterium (assembly GCA_050737995.1). GTDB lineage: Bacteria > Pseudomonadota > Gammaproteobacteria > Xanthomonadales > Rhodanobacteraceae > 66-474. The sequence goes on along the minus strand of JBOHYR010000012.1, from coordinate 9,095 downwards.
GTCTGGCAGGTGATGGATCCGGACAGATTCGTCATCATATTGACTGAACGCTTCCGACCGGCTCGGGCAGCTGCAGTAGAAACTAGCGCGGTCACATTTGTCGACAAGGCACGCACCGCTGGATACCACTTCGTGTTCGCCCGCGACCTTCTGCGCGAACGCAAGCTGTGCAAGTACGCGGTCAGCAACCATAGACTTGGGGGATATTCCCTTAGACCGGCGAACGTCCCAGTGCGTACCGCTGCCACCGCGGTGCGACTCGGCAAACGCGGCATCAATGCCGTTCGCGCTCTCTCCGGACATTCTGCACGATTCAGCGCCAGTGGATTCGCGCCGGTTCAGTACTGGCCGCTACAAGTCGGTCGACGGCAGGTACGCTTCATGTATGGCGCGGATATTGGTAGTGGCTGGAGTCTGGCCGACTGGAATGCAATATATGACGCATTTTTGTGTCACGGACCAAATGATGCACGTGAACTGTCCAAACGCTTCCGAGGTAGCACATACCAGATGGGATATCCACGCTATGACGGATATTTTGACCCGAATCTTGAAGTCGCTTCCGAACGTGCCGAATTTGCAATCGATTCGGACAAGCCAACGGTCCTATGGATGCCGACTTATGGCGCGGGTGCTTGTTCTATCCCATTTTTCGCACACGCATTAATTTGCTTGACAGAGCATTTCAATCTGATTGTTCGACCACATCCTCTATCCTTCCGCGAAAATCCAGAGCAGATTGCACTTCTACGCTCACTTGGATTCCACGTCGATGGCGACGCGATTCGCGACATGAACCGACTCTATCGCATTGCTGACGTCGTCTTATGCGATTATGGTGGCAGCGCATTCAGCGCGATCTATCTGGGAAAACGTATGGTATTGCTTGAAGTTCCCGACGCAGCTAAGTGGTATACCGTGCGGGACTCTTCCAATCTCGAATTAGCACGCGAATGCCCTTCTCTTACACCAGAAACCGTAAGTACGCTGCCGTCCATTCTGGCGAACACTGTCTATTGGGACATCCAGGAATCTAAGATGACGGCGCTTTCGGGGAAATATTTTGCAGACCTGCGGGGCACATCCTCCCGCCGCGCGGCGGACCTACTGCTATCGCTGGACGCTTTGTTGCCCGCGTCGAGTTCATCGAGGCAAATTTAATGTCACTCGACCACTCTCTCGGGGCAGTACTGTGGATAAGCGGCTACTCCTCTGCTGGAAAAACCACAGTAGGGCGCGAAGTTGTCCACTCTCTTCTTAACAAAGGATATCCTGCACTGTTCCTTGATGGCGATCAACTCCGTTCTATACTTGCTCACAAGTGGGGTTATTCCCACGAAGAGCGGATCGAACTCGCATGTACCTATTTCCGCCTTTGCAGTCACTTGTCGAAGCAAGGCCTGGTTGTCGTAATTGCTGCGGTAGCAATGCTTGATGAAGCCCGCAAGTGGTTTCATGAAAACGTTGCGAATGGTATTGAATTCTATTTACGCGTTCCGCTGGAAGAACGCATGCGTCGAGACAGTCGCACTAAAGGCGTGTATCGCGATAATATGGCAAGCATGCAACTCTACACCGAGCCCACCGATGCTGCCATAATCATCGACAACTACGGCAATACCGCGCCCAGCGATGCTGCAATCCGTGTCGTTGAAGCCTTCCAGCAACGTCATGGCGACATGATCGTAGACTATGGCCGCCGTGATTATTGGACACAGTTCTACCGTAATTACGATAAGCAGCCCCCCTCTCCTTTCGCGATTGCATGCGCACCACGATTCCAGGCAAGCGCGTCATTGTTGGAGCTGGGTTGCGGGAATGGACGCGACGCCACCTTCTTCGCACAGCGCGGGTTGCACGTTACAGCACTGGATCGGTCGACAGCGGCCATTGAATCGTGCATTTCCGGGCCGTTTGGTGCGATTGCTGAATTCTTGTGCATTGATGCTGCAAATGTGGACTCTCTCGCGCCGCGGCGGTTCGACGTCGTGTACAGCCGTTTCTCGCTGCATGCGATGACCCGCGAAGAAGAAAAGGCTGCACTGGCATCCAGTTGTGACTTGTTATTGGCAGGCGGCTTGCTGTGTATCGAGTGCCGCTCTATCAATGACGCTCTCGCGAGGGAGGGTGAAGTCATAAGCCCCACCGAGCGTATCTCTGGCCACTATCGTCGCTTCATCGTACTCCAGGAGCTGATCGATCAGATCGAGGCGCTCGGCCTTGACGTCATCGAGCGAGTCGAATCGCGGGGCTTGGCTGTGTACGGCAACGAAGACCCTGTCGTCATTCGCGTGATTGCTCGCAAACGATGAGGCCACGACTTGGATGGACCGGAAGTGGTCGCGGATATCGCCTTTGGCAAACTGGCGATCCGGACTTGCCACCGACAACATGTTAAACCCTACAGACCTTGTGACCTGCTGGATCCTCCGCCGGCAACGGTCACAATCTTTAGGTAGTGCCGTTGCCATGGTAAAACGCTTACTAAGGTGCGGGTGTGTACGTGTGCACATGGTACGTCGCTTCGCTCCTTCCTTACACTTGAGCAAGATGGAAGCAAGCCTACCCACTCCGACGGTTTGTTTGACTTTGGCGCTTCGAGGGCTATCGCGGTCATGACCGACGCCGACCACCCCCTCGTTACCTTCGCCCTGATTGCCTACAACCAAGAGGCTTTTATTAGTCAGGCCGTCGAAGCTGTGCTTACGCAAACGTATTCGCCGTTGGAGATCATTCTCTCAGATGACGCGTCAAGTGACGCCACCGCTACGGTCATCCACGCGATGGCAACGACCTACCGCGGACATCATAAAGTACGAGTCAACATTAACGACAGAAATCTCGGGGTCGGGGCACACGTAAACAAGATTTTTGAACTGGCTCAGGGAGAGCTGCTGGTTCTGGCCGCTGGAGATGATATTTCTCTCCCATCGAGGGCCGAGCGCACCGTAGCACACTGGCTATCCCAGCACCGCCGTCCGGATGCTCTCTATTGCGATGCCAGTGCGATCGACGCTGAAGGCAATCAAGTCGGCTCACCCCATCCAGCGCTACGCGGTATGGATGGCCGGGCGGCATTGATGATCGGCTTCAGGCACCCCAACAGGCTGCTCGTGCTCGGTGCGTGTTCTGCTTACACCCCTAGGCTATATAAACGCTTTGGGCCATTACTGGATTCGTTGCCGATCGAGGACGTGCCATTGGCTGTTCGTGCCAGCCTGCTCGGAGGTATTCATTGCATCAACGAGCCGCTTGTTCGGTATCGCCGTAACGTCTCGAGTTGGCTCCCACGAAAATTACCCCAAGAGGATTTCGATCGTCATCTTCTCAGGATGGCGCATCGTGCCACTGCACAACACTTCATCTCCAAGCAATTTCTAGCGGATGTCTCCACCGTTGATGCACATACAGTACGGCATATTGCCCAGCAACGGTTCGCCGCTACAACATTCACGTTCCAAGCGTCGCAAACACGACGATTACCGCTTGCTAGATTCATCTGGTTAATCCTAGCAAATCCTTTCGCGCGGTTCGTAGCTCCCGCGGCACTGTTCGGATTGCCTGACCTGCATCGCTGGCTCTTTTACACGAAAACTTGGTTACTAGGTAGGAAATCGTGCCGTCCAAGCGAATAGCCCTACGCGTAGGTGCAGTTGTTGTAACCTACAATCGCAGAGCGTTGTTGACGCAATGCCTTTCCGCAATTGCGAATCAGACAGTCACGCCAGAACTTCTCTTGATTGTTGACAACGCCTCCACCGATGATACCCGTGACTGGCTCACAGGCTGGCTGTCTGAAAATCGGCGATTGGCGCAGCCGCTGGCACTAAAGGAAAACCTCGGTGGTGCTGGCGGTTTCGCCGAAGGTTTGCGCAATGCGATTGAGCAAAAAATGGATTGGGTCTGGCTGATGGACGACGACGCCGAACCGCATCCGGAAGCGCTTGAGGAGTTGCTGAAGGTGGCGGACGACTCGGCCAACGTTTATGCGTCGCTCGCGGTCAACGGTGATGCCACTTCCTGGACCACGACGCTGCTCGGACCGCCGGTCCGTGTCGTGGATGTTGCAGCGGATGTGCCCGAGCGATCCGAAGTGGGCTCGTTGCCATTTCTGGGATTTCTGATCCATCGTGATCTTGTTGCGCGGATCGGCCTGCCTGACGCAGGCTACTTCATCGCCGCGGATGACGTCGAATATTGCGTGCGCGCATCCCGGTCAGGTTCACACCTGATCATTGCGGGGAAAAGCCACATCGAGCACCCAAGGACACGGCGCCAGATGATGCGTGTGCTGGGCCACGACGTGGTGTACCTGCGCCTGCCGCCCTGGAAGCGCTACTACGACACCCGGAACCGATTGCTGATCGCACGCAAATATCACGGTGTCAAGCTGTTGACCCAAACGCTCCCCGGCTCCTTCATGCGGCTATTCGCTGCGCTCGTACACGAACCACGCAAGCTTGCGCAGTCGTGGGCGTGGTGTTGCGGGATGTTCGACGGGCTGCTCGGCATCAAGGGCAAGCGTCATCAAAAATGGGGCATCCGCCAGTAAGCTTGGCGCTTCTCCAATCGTTATTTCGGTAACGTCCTGCATGCAAGACACATTGATCGTAGGCGCCGGTTATGCCGGCAGCGTGATGGCGCGCGAGCTGGCCGAGGCCGGGCGGCGCGTGCACGTCATCGACAAGCGCCCGCACATTGCCGGCAACGCCTACGACGAACTGGACCAGCACGGCGTGCTGGTGCATCGCTACGGGCCGCACATTTTCCATACCAATGGCGAACGGATTTTCGAGTGGCTGTCGCGTTTCACCGAATGGCGGCCGTACGAGCATCGGGTGCGCGGCGTGGTGGATGGCAAGCTCTATCCTTTTCCGATCAACCGCGACACCTTGAACCGGTTGTACGGACTGGATCTGGACGAGGCTGGCGCGGCGGCGTTTTTCGAGCGCGTGCGCGAACCGCGCGAGCCGGTCGCCACCAGCGAGGATGTGGTGTTGAATTCGGTGGGGCGCGACCTCTACGAGAAGTTCTTCCTCAACTACACGCGCAAGCAGTGGGGGCTGGACCCGTCCGAATTGAAGGCCGGCGTGGCGGCGCGCATTCCGGTGCGCACCAACACCGACGACCGCTATTTCACCGACACCCATCAGACGATGCCGCTGCACGGTTACACGAAGATGTTCGAGGCGATACTGGACCATCCGAACATCTCGGTGGAGCTGGGCGTGGACTTCGCCGATGTGCGCCCACGCGGCGACTTCAACCACATCGTGTATACCGGCCCCATCGACGCGTATTTCGACTTTCGCTACGGCCGCCTGCCCTATCGCTCGCTACGTTTCGAACACGAACACCTGCCGACCAGGGAACGCTTTCAGGAAACCGGTACGGTCAACTATCCCAACGACCACGCCTACACGCGCATCACCGAGTTCAAGCACCTGACCGGGCAGCAGCACGCGGGTACATCCATCGTGCGCGAGTATCCGCAAGCCGAAGGCGACCCCTATTATCCGGTGCCGCGCGAGGAGAACGAGGCGTTGTTCAAACGCTACGAGGAACTGGCGAAGCACGAGCGGGATGTCACCTTCGTCGGTCGCCTTGCGCAATACCGCTACTACAACATGGACCAGGTGGTCGGCGCGGCATTGGCGACGGCGAAGCGGTTGTTGGGATAAGGGTTGCCTGATCCTGATCAGCTCCCATCGTCCGCTACAAACCGTCAAGCTATGGTCATTCCAAGCCGTCACCAGTCCCTTCGGTGATGGGACACGGAATCCGGTTTCGGTCCTCGCCACCGGAGCGGAAAGCTGGATCCCGGGTTCCATCGCCGATCAAGCCGCGATGGCCCCGGAATGACGAGCAAAATTCTGAACGGCATGGCAAATTGTGGCTGGATACTCGGCCTCCCTCCAGAGACAGCACCTGCAAACCCTTGTTTTCTCGCGAACGTCCGGTTGGCCGGTACAGACTGTGGGGCATTGTTCCATCCGGTTCAAAGTATTACAATTCTAAAATAAAGTAATACATCGGAGACTCGGCATGACGACGATTACCAGCAAAGGACAAGTCACGGTACCCAAGAAATTTCGGGACTATCTTGGTTTGCAGCCGGGTTCCGAGGTGGAATTCACACTGGGCCAGCATGGCGAGGTGATCGTGACACCGGCCACAGCCGCGCGCAGGCGAAGCCGCAAGGGCCGGCTCGATAACTTGCGGGCCACACTCGACACCGGCAAATCCACCGACGCATTGATGCAACTGCTGCGCGGATACGACAGCGATGCCCGCGATCCGGGCCTGAAATGATCCTGGTTGATACTTGCGTGCTGCTCGATGTGGTACAGGCGGATACGCGCTGGGCAAATTGGTCACAGGAACAACTGGAACGTGCGGCAGAACGTGGCAGGCTATTGATCAACCCCATTGTGTACGCCGAGTTTTCGGTGTGGTATGACGACATGCAGCGGACAGACCGGATACTCGCAGACTTCGGAGTCAACTACGAGGAATTGCCACGCGAGGCCCTGTTTCTCGCAGGCAAAGCGTTCCGCCAATACCGCGCACGCCGCGGCACACGCACCGGTGTGCTGCCAGACTTCTTCATCGGCGCCCATGCGGCTGTGCGTGGGCTGGCCGTGCTGACGCGCGACATCTCGCGCATCCGAACCTATTTCCCCGGCGTTGCCCTGTTGTCTCCCGCTTCAGATTGACGCCATGCGCATCGCCTTCCTGTGCAAGCGCCACTACATGAGCAAGGACGTGATCCTCGATCGCTATGCGCGGCTCTACGAAATCCCGTATCAGCTTGCACGCCTTGGCCACGATGTACGCGGTTACTGCCTAAGTTATCGCGGGCGTGACGACGGCGAGTGGGAGCACGACGCGGCACCCGGTCGCCTGCACTGGGAATCGCGATCAATCGGCGGTTGGCGACTGCCGGCGCTTGTTGGCTATCCACGCCACCTCTCGCAACGGCTGCGTAAGTTTCGACCGGACGCAATCATCGGCGCTTCGGACATCCCGCACGTCGCGTTGGGTGCACGCTTGGCCAAACGTCTGCGTGTGCCATACGCGGTCGACCTTTACGACAACTTCGAGGGTTTCGGGCAGGCACGCATTCCAGGCTTCGTGTCGACGTTTCGCCGCGCCGTGCGCGACGCCGATTTGGTGACCACCACGAGCGAACCATTGCGCGATCTGATCATCGACCAATACCACGCTCGCGGCAAGGTGGTGGCCATGCCCAGCACCGTCGACCACGCGGTGTTTCACCGAACGGATCGCGCCGACTGTCGTCGGGCGCTGGGGCTTCCGGTGGATGCACAGCTTGTCGGAACAGCCGGCGGCCTTCTGGAAACGCGCGGGATCGGCGTGCTGTATGCGGCGTGGCAGCGGATGGTCGAGACGCACCCGCGCGCCCACCTGGTGCTGGCCGGCCCGGCGGATCGCGGGTTGCCGCCGCCAGCGCGCGAACGCGTGCATTACCTCGGCATGCTCGCGCATGCGGACACGGCAACCTTGTTCAACGCACTGGACGTTGGCGTGATCTACCTGCGGGACACGCCGTTTGGGCGCTATTGCTTTCCCCAGAAGCTGTACGAAATGATCGCCTGCGAGTTGCCGATCGTGGCAGCGGACGTCGGCGTGATGCCGCACCTGCTGGCAAGCACACCGGCATGCACCTACCGCGCGGACGACCCCGACGATTGCACCCGCGCGATTGCCGCGCAACTCGATCGACCGGTCCAGACGGAAGTGAAAGTCGAGAGTTGGTCCGAAGTGATTGCGAAGCTCGAACTCGATCTGCGCCAATTGACGAAGCCTCGCACAGATTGACTACCTAGCAAGTCCATTCCTTCTATCAAGGTTGGGAATGCAGATGGCAGGGATGTGTGAGGCGTTTACGCCGGCCGTGCATGACACAAAAAGTAAACTTGGTACTGCCACTTCACAGGCCATAGGATCAAGGCGGTGGCTTGCATGGCACGCACGGGCCATATCCATGGCGGGCCATGGCGAATCCAACCCCAACTCAGGGGGTGCAGGTCTCGCCACTTTGCGCGCACTTCCAAGCCAGCGCTTTCGAGCATCGCGGTCCACTCTTTGATGGGTCGCACAGTTTCGCGTATCGCGACCTGCCCTGTGCCTTCATACAGGCCTAATTTCCGGGTGAGAAATCCGGCGTTCGGCACCAGGATCAGAAAGGTTGCGTCCGGTTTGGCAACGCGCAGCATCTCTTTCAGTGCCTGTGGCTGATCGAGAAAATGCTCAAGCGAGCCCATGCAGGTCACCAGGTCGAACTGGTCATCGTCAAAAGGCAGCTCCTCGGCTACTCCTTCGCGAATATCGGCGCCGGGGAGCCGCGCTTGAGCGCGCTGCACAGCGCGGTTCGAAATATCAATGCCGCTTGGCCTTGCGCCGCAGCCCTTGAGCTCCAAAAGCCACCCACCCGTGCCGCAGGCAATATCCAGGGCGGACTTGCCATGGAGTGTACCCAAGCGTGCAGCGATCTTTCGCATGTGCCAAGGGGTTGGAGACTCCCCCTGATCATGCGCGTAGTATTCCTGATCGTAAAAATTTTGGACCTGACGGTGATCAGGCATCGGTACTCTCCATCATGTCGGCCGACACTTGGAAGATATCTCACAATTGTGCGACCGCAAGTCGAGCACGGCGTGGGATGGCGTGGGCTGACATGCGGACGCAGAGTACAAGAACGAGTGCCATGAAGCGTTGCGCGGCCTCGCACAGCCCGCCAAAACATGGATTCCGGGTTCATCGCCGGAGAAGCTGGCGAGGCCCCGGAATGACCTGGAAATTTACCGAATCGCATGGATTCCGGGTTCGCCGCCAGAGGAGCCGGCGATGCCCCGGTAATGACGAGGAAATTTACCGAAGCGTAGGTATTTGCGCCGCGCCGCCATTGACTGGGGGCAGCGCCGCAATGTGGCGCAATTGCGCCGTGATCTGTACGCCGAACGCAGGCCACGCGAAGGATTGCGAAAACGCAATACAACTTGCACGCAACGAATCGCGAGAGACCAGCGCCTTGAGTACGGCCGTGGCGAAATCGTTGTAGTCGCCGCTTG
>JBOHYR010000011.1:0-8446 GCA_050737995.1 Rhodanobacteraceae bacterium | reverse complement strand
CGCTGGCTGCTGGCCGCAGGCTCGGCAGCCATGGTCGCGTGCGCCGCAACGGCCCTGCCCCATGCGACGCGGGCATTGCGGTTCGGCTTCGGCCCCGGTGCGCATGGCTTTGCGTTCCAGCTCGATGCGCAGGCGCTGTGGCTTGCGTTGTTCGGCTATCTCGTAGCCACGATCGTGTGTTTGCTGCGCCCGCCCGCAAACAACCGGCGCTGGTGGATTGCTGGCGCCGCCTTCAGCCTGACGGGTGCCTTGGGTGTGTTCGGCCTGCAGGACACGGTCTCGTTCCTGATCGCTTGGGAAGTGATGAGTCTCGGTGGCGGCTGCCTGCTGGTCGGCGACCGAATCGACAAAAATGAAACCGGTCGCTCGACGCTGTTCATGCTGGTGCTTCTGGAAGCCGGGGCTGTCGCGATCCTCGCCGCGCTGCTTATCCTCAGCCACGCTGCAGGCTCGTTTTCATTCGACACGTTCCATGCTGTCGCCGCGGGCCTGCCCCTGCCGCTGACCAACGGCATCGGTGTGCTGTTGTTGCTCGGCTTCGGAGCGAAGCTCGGGATCATGCCTTTCTACGAATGGATGCCGCGCGCGTACGGTTGCGGCAGCGGCGCGAGTGGCGCATTGCTGTCCGGCGTGATCCTGAATGCCGCGTTCTTTGCGCTGTCGCGCGGCCTCGGCTGGCTACCGGGCAGCTTCGCGTTGGGCACCATCGTGACGGGCGTAGCCATCGTCAGCGCATTGCTCGCGATCCTGTTTGCCTTCCAGCAGGAGGACTGGCGCGAGCTGTTGAGCTTTTCGACTGCGGAAAACGCATGCATCGCGGTGACTTTGCTCGGCGCGTCGCTGCTGTTTCGCGCCAACGGTCTGGAGGCGCTGGCCGCACTGGGATGGATCGTGGCGCTGCTGCACATGGCCGGACATTCGCTGGCGAAAGGGGCGATGTTCCTCGCCGCCGATGGCATCCATCGTGTCACCGGTAACTATCATATTGCGCAACGCGGCTGGATGAAATGCAGCGCGTGGTGGTTCGGCGTGGGCGTGGTGTTTGCCGGCATGAGTCTCGCCGCGATGCCACCACAAGCCGGCTTCGTCAGCGAGTGGTTCGCATTCCAGACGCTGTTCCTGGGCTTTCACCTGCCGAACCTCGGTGGGCGCCTTGTGCTCGCGCTGGCCGGTGCGGGACTCGCGCTGACCGCCGCCATCGCGTTCGCAACTTTCGTCAAACTGGTTGGCGTCGGCAACCAGGGCGCGTCAGATCGCAACCAGCCCGGCATCCCGCGCCGCCATGCCCTGGCTGTGGGCGTGCTCGGCTTGTGCGTGCTGGCACTCGCAGTGGGCATGCCTTGGTGGCTGTCGGCGCTCGACGGTCAAGCCATGCTGGTGTTCGGCACCCACGCCGCCGGCGCGATGCACCAAGGCCCGATCCTGGTGCCACTCTCGACGTTCGCGTTCATCTCGCCCACCCTGCTGGTGATCGTGTGTCCCCTGTTGGCGATCCTGCCGGCATTCCTGTTGTGGCAGGCAGCACACCGTCACCCCGTACGCCGGGTGCCGGTGTGGTACGGCGGCTTCGAACGGGAGTCACCGCGTGTCGCGACCACCGCGCTCACTTTCTCCAACGCCATGCGCGTGCTCTACAGCTTCATTTACCGACCAACACTCGACGTGGCGCACGAGCATCGCGAACGCGAATACTTCGTCCACCGCACCCATCTTCGACACGGAGTCGCACCGCTGTTCGAACCGCTTTTGTTCCGTCCTCTCACGCGTGCGGCTGCGGGATTGGCTGAGCGTCTGCGAGCGCTCCAGTCGGGCCACATGAATTTCTACCTGTCCCTGATCGGGATCCTGCTGGCGCTTGCGCTCGCACTGGCTGTCTGGGTGTAACGCACGTGAAGTACGAGCACGGCGAAGCTGCGGTTTCACCTGAAGTCGGAAATGCGAAATAACAGGTTGCAAATGCCGCTGGTTTTCGATTGAATGACAACAGGCGATGGGGCTCGCCGGAGAGCCTATTGAGACTCTCCACCGCGTACCGCTAATGGCCCCTACCGGAAGGTAGAGGTGCGGGCGCGGTCCACATCGGGGAAGATGTGTGCATTGCACCGCGAGGGAGAGGTGCGTGTTCACGTATATCGCCATCAACCTGCTGCAACTTGCGTTCGTGCTGCTGCTGGCGCCGCTGTTCAAGGGTGTGCAGAAGTGGCTGGAGGAACGCCTGCAGGGCAAGGTCGGTCCCAGCATCTTCCAGCCCTGGTACGACTTGCGCAAACTGTTCGGCAAGGACCGGGTCGTCTCCGACCAGTCGAGCTGGATTTTCTGCGCAGCACCCTACGTCGCCTTTGTCGCGCCGCTGGTAGTCACACTGCTGATCCCGGTGCTGACGACCTATCCTCTGTTCCTGGCGTTCATGGCGGAGATGGTCGGCGTCGGCTTCATCCTCGCACTGTCCGGATTGTTCATCGCGCTGGCAGCGGTCGACACCGCCAACCCATACGGCGCGGTGGGCGCCAGCCGCACGCGCATGGTGGGCTTCCTGGTCGAGCCGATCTGGATGATGATTTTCTTCGCCATCAGCTTCCGCGCGTATTCGACCATTCCCTACTTCGTGCAGCAGGCCTGGGCGGGTTCGCTGGCGGCTTTCTTTGCGCCCGCGCACATTCTCGTCGTGGTGGCACTATTGATGGTAGTGATTGCCGAGACCGGGGGAAGCCCGGTCGACAACCCCGCCGGCCACTTCGAGCTGGCGATGATCGACGAATCCAAGAACCTCGAGTATTCGGGCAGCGCCGCGGCACTGATGCACTGGGCGGGGGACATGAAACTGGTGGTGGTGCTGGTGGTGCTGGAAAACGTGCTCCTGTCGCCGTGGGGGCTGGCGAGCCATGTTTCCTTCCTCGCCGCGTTGGCCGCGGTGCCGTGGATCGTGCTGAAACTGCTCGGAGGGATCGTCGTGCTGGCGGTGATCAATGTCAGTTTCGCCAAACTGCGCCTGTTTCGCGTCCCCGAATACCTGGCCGGCGCCTTCGCGGTGGCCGTGATCGCCCTGATCGTGGAGGTATTCCTGCCATGAACGGCGCGTTGCTGGTCAGTCTCAACGAACTCGTCGCGGTGCTGTTCCTGCTGACCGCGTTCCTGATGATCAGCGCCCGCCAAGCACAGGCGGTGCTGTACGTCTACGCAGGCCAAGCCTTGTTGCTGACGATTTCGACCGCGTTCCTGGCGTGGCGTCACCAGTCGCCGGAACTGGCGATCGTCGCGGCCATCACCTTCATCGCCAAGCCGGTCGCGATTCCTGTCCTGGTGAACCGACTGCTCAGTCCCGCATTGCGGCAGCGCCGTGAGGTTTCCTCGACGTTCGGTACTCCCCTTTCGCTGACCATCGCCTTGGTTTTGGCGGTGATCGCCTACGCGATCAGCCGGCCGCTGGTCACGGGACAGGATGCGATCGTCGCGGTCAACCTTTCGGTGGGCCTAGTGGTGACACTGTTGGGCGTTTACCTGCTTGCGATCCGGCGCGAAGCGCTGCCGCAACTGCTGGCGTTGATGGCGATCGACAATGGCGCGTTTTTCGCCGGCGTGGCCATCACCAGTTCCTCGGCATTGGTCGAATTCGCCGCGGCGCTGGAAGGCATCATGGTGGTGATGATCGTGGCGTTGCTGGCGCGCACGATCGCGCTGTCGCTCGGCACCACCGAAGTGGAGACGATGAAGAGTCTGCGCGAAAGGGGGCAGCGATGAACGTGCTGCCGTGGTTGATGCCCTTGCCGCCGTTGCTGGTGACGGTCATCGCGGCTGCGTGGCCAACGCGTGTCCGTGGCATCACAGTGCTCGGTGCTCTGATCAGCCTCGGGTTCGCGTTGGCAGGCGCAAGTTCGGTGCTTGCCGGCTCCGGCGCGCCGACCGTCATACACTGGATCGGGCTCGACGCGCTCGGTGCGCTGTTCGCATTGCTTACCGCGTTTCTTGGCGTGACCGCCAGCCTGTACTCCGGTCCCTATATTGCGCATCACCTGCGAAACGCAAGCGACCCGCGCGTCGGCTTCCGGCGCTACTACGTATATTTCAACCTGTTCCTCGCCTCACTGCTGGCGATTCCGTTGATGCAACAACCGGCGCTGGCGTGGGTGACGGTGGAAATGACCACGTTGTTCTCGATTTTTCTGGTCGGTTTCGACAACAGCGCATCTGCGCTGGAAGCGGCGTGGAAATACGCCGTGATCACGATCATGGGCGCCACCGTCGCGGCGCTTGGATTCTTCCTGTTGCTGTGGGGGCTGGACCGGACCGGCCACGGCCCACAGACCTTCGCCGCGGTGATCCACGCCGCCCCGTCGATGGAACCGCTGTTGCGCCGCCTGGCGTTCGCGCTGATCCTGTTCGGCTTCGGCACCAAGATCGGCCTTGTACCGGTTCACACCTGGCTACCGGACGCGCACTCGCAGGCGCCGAGCCCGGTTTGCGCACTGCTCTCGGGGATCGAGGTCAGCCTGATCCTGTACGTGATTCTCCGGCTGCTGCCGACGTTCGCGCATGTGCCGGGGCTTGCCCTTGGACCGTGGCTGATCACCGTGGGCCTGATTTCCGTAGGGGTGGCGTCCTTCCTGCTGTTGCAGGTGCACGACTACAAGCGATTGTTCGCCTTTTCGACGGTGGAGCACATGGGCATCCTGCTGACGGCACTCGGCCTTGGCAGCATCGGCGCCTACCCGGTAGTGCTGCACGCCACCACACACGCCCTGACCAAGTCGCTGGCCTTCTATGCCGCCGGCTGCGTGCTGGTGACTACCGGCACCCGCCAGATTTCCGCAGTGCGTGGGCTACTGCGCAAACGGCCATGGGTCGCGGTGCTGTTCCTGATCGCGGCACTGGCAATCGCGGGCGCACCGCCGTTCGCCGTGTTCGGCAGCGAAATCGTGATCCTCCGCGCAGCCGCCGCGGGGGGCGACTATCTGGTGCTGGGCCTGTTGACGCTGTTTATCGTGGTCGCCTTCATCGGCATCACGCTCCAGGGCAATCGCATGGTCTTTGGCGCAGCGTCCACCGAGGTTAGCAACGCCGAACCGGCGCCGCGCAGCTTGTTGTGGGTTGGTGTACTGGCACTGGCACCGGTGCTGCTGTTCGGGATCTGGCTACCGCCCCCCATGGTGCACCTGCTGCACGCCGCGGCCGCGGAACTGGCGGGAGGCCTGCAATGAACGCATTGCTCGAATCGCTGCGTCGGGATTGCGCACCGCGCGCCGTGCACGATGAGGGTTGGTGCGTGCGTGTGGCAATCGCTGAGGGCGCGTTGCCGGCGGCCGGGCGTCTCATCGCCGATGCCGGGGCGCGCTTGTCGGGGATCATCGCCGAGCAGCACGACGGCGATTACGTGCTGCGTTATCCCTTCTGGTTCACTGATTCACGGCCGTGGTTGATGCTTGAAGCCGCCACCGGGAGCGACCACACCGTTCCCAGCCTCAGCCCGGTCATCTACGCCGCAGACTGGCCCGAAAGGGAGATCGAGGATCTGTTCGGACTGCATTTTTCCGAACATCCACGGCTCGGCAATTTCGTGTTGCATGACGAGGTGTGGCCCGAAGGGGTCGCGCCGATGCGCCACGAGTTCGAATCCGCGCGCATCCTCGGCGGTCCGTCGCCTTACGCGCGCCAGCAAGTGGTGCATGCGGAAGGCAGCTTCACCGTGCCCGTCGGCCCGGTCTACACCGACATCGGCGAGTCGGGGCAATTCCTGATCGAAACCATTGGCGAGGAGATCATCCACGTCGATACCCGCCTGTTCTACAAGTACCGGGCGATCGAGAAGCGGGCTGAAGGCAAGACGCCCGCCGATGCGTTGCTGCTGGTAGAACGCCTCAATGGCACCGCTTCTTTCGCGCACGCCTTGGCGGCAGCGCAGGCAATCGAACGTGCAACAGGTGCGCCGGTGCCTGCGCGCGCGGCGACCTTGCGCTGCTTCTGGGCCGAGTTCGAACGCCTGCGCAACCACGCGGCGACGATTGCCGGTTTGTGCAAATCAACCGGACTCGCGGTACCGACAAGTCTGCTGTATGCCTGCGTCGAGGATCTGTTGCGCCTCAGTGCGGAGGCCTCGGGGCACCGCTATCTTTTCGGCCTTCTGCGGCCTGGCGGCCTGAACGCAGGCCTCGACGATGCGGCCGTCGTTGGTGTTGCCGAGCGTGCAGGCAATATCGCGGCGCGCCTCATGCGGATCGCCGGGGAACTATTCTTCGACAACGGGTTTCTCGATCGTCTCGAGGAAGTCGGCATAGTCGGCAGCGATCTCGCCAAGCACTACGACCTGGTTGGACCGATCGGGCGCGCCTCCGGAAGGCAAGGTGACTTGCGTATCGCGCAACCCTACGCAAGCTATGACGCGTTGGAAATCAACGAAGCAACCGCGAGCGAAGGCGACAACTTCGCGCGGCTGCGGGTGTTCCTTGACGAAGTCGCTGAGTCGGCGCGGCTGCTGCCGCTGCTGGCCACTGCATTGCCAGCGGGGCCGGTCACGAGTGCCGTCCCGGTACGCGCGGGCGTGGCGTTGGGTTGGGCCGAGGCACCGGCAGGTGCCAGCGCGTGTTTTGTACGCATCGACAACGACGGACGCATCGCGCGTCTGCGCCTGATGCCGCCGGCGGTCATCAACTGGCACGTTTTTCATCGTGCTGCCGAGGAATTCACGTTCCAGGATTTTCCGATCACGCTTGCCAGCTTCGGCCTGTCGATGGCCGAGCAGGATCGCTAGGGAGGCACTCACTCATGCGGTTATGGGCATTGCGAGGTTTGGCGAACAAGCGCGGCACGACGCCGTTCCCGCACCGGGACGACAAAACGCCTGGCGTGACGCCTGGCCGACCCGTATGGGGGGCGGTCGACGCCGCCGCGCAATGTCCGACAGATGCACTGCGCATCGAAGGCGGTCGGTTACACGTTGACTTCGACGCGTGCGTACATTGCATGCGCTGTCTGCGTGGCGAGCATCCGGTTGAATGGCGCCACGACTTCGCGTGGGGCCACTCGACGAATAACCAGCCCGCACTGCCGGCGGCATTTGCGCATTCGATCAAGGTGCGTGTGGTCGATGCCGGCGACGACGGCACCTGCATGGCCGAACTGATGCAATTGACAGCGCCGCAATACAGCCTGCACCGGCTCGGAATCTTCTTCACCCCGACTCCGCGCCATGCGGACGTACTTCTGGTGGTGGGCCTCGTGACGCGCGCGATGCGCCAGCCGCTCATCGATACCTACAACGCAATGCCGACGCCCAAACGGGTGCTCGCGGTCGGAACCTGTGCCATCAACGGTGGGCTGTTCGGCCCGGACTTCGCAGTGGGAGGCGGCGTCGCCGAAGTTATTCCAGTGGACCGGGTCGTGCCCGGTTCACCGCCGCCACCACTGGCGATCATCGAAGGCCTGCTGGCGCTGATGGGCAGAACGGTCATGGCATCGCGCACGGAGAACAAATCATGATCGCGCTGCTGATCTTTCTTGCGCTGTGCGTGGTTGGCGCGCTTGTCTGCTACGCCGTACCGGATCGCCAATCGCCGTGGGTGACTGCGGGCTTCGGGATCGCCGCCGGCTTCGCGTTGTTCGCCAGCGCCTTGCAAGCGTTGTACGGCGACACTTGGCGTCTGACGCTCTGGCAGCTGCCGCACTTTGGTTTGCTGGTACTGGGCGGCGACAAGCTCTCGGGCTGGTTTCTCCTGATCACCGCGCTGGTCGTTATCCCGGTGTCGCTGTTCTCGGCGCGTTACCTCGCCCGTTACGGCGACCGCTATCGGCTGGCCGGCGCCGGCAGCGTGCAACTGCTGTTGATCGGATCAATAGGATTCACTTTGGTTGCGCGAGATGTTTACAGCTTCATGTTCGCGTGGGAACTGATGTCGGCGTTGTCCTGGCTCGCCGTCAGCTTCGAGCACCTGCACGGGCAAACTCCGCGCGCGGGCTGGATCATGCTGGTCGCGACCGAGGCCGGCGCGCTTATGCAACTGCTGGCCTTGCTACTCTTGGCCGTGCATGCGGGCGCCAGCGATTTCGATCACATCGCGGCAGCCGGCTCTGCCTCCAGCGGACTGGCGTGGGCGATTTTTGCACTGAGCTTCTTCGGCTTCGGCGTCAAGGCAGGCCTGTTTCCGAGCATGGGCTGGCTGCCACGCGCGCATCCTGTCGCACCGGCGCCGTCCTCGGCGTTGCTGTCCGGCGTGATCGTCAACCTCGGGATCTACGGCATCGTGCGCGTCAATGCCAACCTGCTGCCGGTGACGATGCCCGCGGCAGGCGTGATCGTGCTGCTGGTCGGTGCGCTCGGCGCCATCATCGGGATCCTCTACGCGACCGTCGAAATCGACTTCAAGCGACTGCTCGCGCATTCGACGATCGAGAATATGGGACTGGTCGCGCTGGGGATAGGCGCCGCCCTGACGTTCCGTGCGCTTGGACAGACCAC
>JBOHYR010000010.1:0-32264 GCA_050737995.1 Rhodanobacteraceae bacterium | reverse complement strand
GGCGAGGACCGCGCCGAATGGAAGCGGCACGACGCCAGCGAGCTGCTGCGCGCCGGCGCGCGTTTCGACGGCAAGATCCTGGTCGACCAAGGCGAGGAAGACCCCTTCCTCAAGGAACAACTGCGCCCGGAATTGCTGGAACAGGCCTGCCGTGAAACGGGCCAACCGTTGGAACTGCGCATGCAACCCGGCTACGACCACAGCTACTGGTTCGTGCAAAGTTTCATCGAGGATCACCTGCGGCATCACGCTGAAGTATTGTGCGCCTGAGCGTCACCGACCCAACACCACTTCCTAAGGAATACCATGCGGTCCGCCGCAATCGCCTTCACCACCCCGCCCGCTCCAACACGCCTGAGCGCTCGTTCCTGTTCTTACCCGTAGCGCACATCGTCCCGTTCGTGATCCTGCTGGTCGTTTGTAAGTGAACTTGACCCCCGTTAATCCTTGAACTCAAGTCGACTTGACATGCACCAACACATGAGCTAATGTCTCTGCAAACAGGGAGTCGACAATATGTCCGAACAAGTAAGTAATCCAATGGCCGAAGTCGCGGCGATGGGCGCCGTGGCGGAGGCACTGAAAGAGCTCGACAAAGATGCGGTCAGCCGAGTACTTCAATGGGCTGCCGGCAGCTTCGGAACACCAATTCCTCTTGTGAAGGTCACAAAGTCGTCATCCGGTGATAGTAATGATCAACATGACGGGACTTCGATAGGGGCGGAAGGGTTTGACTCGTTGGCGGATTTGTATGCCGCCGCGCAACCTAGCGTCGATTCAGATCGAGCTCTGGTAGCCGGTTATTGGTACCAGTTCAAGGAGGGGCAGGACGATTTCGCGTCGCAGACGATCAACACGGCGCTAAAGTATCTTGGGAACGGTGTCTCGAACATTACCAAAGCACTTGAAACACTGAAAGCGCAGACTCCCGCGCTCGTCATGCAGATTCGCAAGTCGGGTAGCAGCCAACAGGCACGCAAGAAATACAAGCTCACCGTGGCTGGGAAAAAGGCGGTAGAGCTGCTTGTCGGGCAACGCGAAACCAAATAGCTCGACAATGCTGTGGAAATTAAAGCAACCCTCTCCGCGACGTTGCCATCAGAACTCGTCGAAGCCCTAATCGCGGCGCTCGACGAGATCCATTCCAATTTTGTCCATCGCAAATGGAAGGCGAGCGAGCTTGACGCCGGGCACCTCGTTGAGGCCGTCCGGCGAATCATCGAATTCCGCCTGTTTGGTACGTACACGCCTATCGGGAAATTGCTTCCAATCTTCAATGACAAGCTTCTGCTCCAATACGAGCACGCATGCGGCGACGAGTCATATCGTATTCTCATCCCACGCGTACTGCGTGCGATCTACGGAGTCAGGAACAAGCGGGGAGTTGGTCACCTCGGACTTATCTCTCCGAACGAGATGGATGCGACCCTCATTCTTTACAATGCGAAATGGGTCATCGCAGAGATTCTTCGGCTCGAATCAGGGCTCCCTCCTGCCGAGACTCAATCTGCGATTGAACGCATCGTGGAGCGCGAGGCGCTCCTTCTCTGGAAAGTGGGCGCAGTTGTGCGTGTCAGCCGCAAGGGTATTCCCGCGCGTAATCAAATCCTTCTTTTGCTCTATGACAAGAGCCCTCAAACTGCCCATAACCTGCGGGAACAGTGTGAATATGGCAATCCTTCCAATTTTCGCAAGATCCTTAAGCGGCTTCATTCGGACAAGCTTATCTTCCTCACAACTGAAGGTTCTTGCGTACTAATGCCGGGCGGCGTTTTCGCCGCGCAAAATGTTGTCCCCGGCGCGTAGGTTGGGCTGAGCGTATCGTTATCGATCCGGGGGAAGCCATCGTCGTGGCGCAGTGATGTTGGGCTTCGCGCTGCTCAGCTCAACTTACGAGACTTTCCCGCGGCCACGATTACGCCACATGCAACGACCGCTTGGCATCCTTGCCACCAAGGATCACCGCGGCGCGCAGTTCCGCGGGGTCGAAGTCGTCGACGTTGATGAATTCGGCGGTGACTTCGCGCAGGCGTTCCAGTTGCGCGCGTTCGTGCTCGCTGATGGCGCCGATCTCTACAGCCTCGGCCAGTTCACCGAAATAGTCGTGTGCCTTGAAGTTGCCAGTCTTGACGGCTTTCAGGAACTTGCGTTCGACGGGTTCGGCGGCGACCACTTCGGGCAGCAGCGCGTGCATGCGCCCGACCGGGTTGTTGGGGGTCTGGGTGAGATAAATGCCGTGCACCAATGCGTCGCGCGCGCTGTTGGGCGTGGTCAGCAGCGCTGCGACGCGACGGCCCAAACGGTCTGACGGCGGCACTTCGCGGCGGCCGAACGGGAACACCAGGGTGTGCAGCAGCCACCCGACCGGACGCACCGGGAAGTTGCGGATCACGCCATCCAGCGCCATTTGCATCCGCCATACCGAATCGTGGAATGCCCAGGCCAGCATCGGCTGCTCGGCCGAGGGACGGCCTTCGTCCTCGTAACGCTTCAGCATCGCGGAAGTGATGTAGAGGTAGGACAGCACGTCGCCTAGGCGCGCGGACAATTTTTCCTTGAACTTCAGCTTGCCGCCCAGCACGCCCATCGCGACGTCGGCGGTCAGCGCCAGCGCCGCGGCGTAGCGGTTGAGCTTTCGGTAGTAGCGGCGGGTGTAGGCATCGCCCGGCGCCTTGCCGAACTTGGCGTAGGTCACGCCCAGCACTAACGAGCGCACCGCGTTGGAAATGCCGAAGCCGATGTGGCCGAACAGCGCCTCGTCGAAATCGTGCACGGCCTTGGTGCGGTCCGGTTCGTTCGCGGCGTGCATTTCCTTCAGCACCCACGGATGGCAGCGGATCGCGCCCTGCCCGAAGATCATCAGGCTGCGGGTCATGATGTTGGCACCTTCCACCGTGATCGTGATCGGCGCGCCTTCCCAGCAGCGGCCGAGGTAATTGGACGGCCCGAGCTGGATGCCCTTGCCGCCGTGCACGTCCATCGCGTCCTTGACCACCTCGCGGCCGAGTTCGGTGGCGTGGTACTTGGCGATCGCGGAAGCCACCGCAGGTTTCTCGCCGCGATCGACCGCGGCGGCCGAGGCGCGCGACAGCGCGGTGATTGCATACGCATAACCGCCGATCCGCGCCAACGCTTCCTCGACGCCCTCGAAGCGCGCGACCGCGAGCCCGAACTGCTTGCGGATACGCGCATAGGCGCCGGTCGCGGCAACGGCCATCCGCGCGAAACCTGTGGCACTAGAGGGAAGCGAAATGCCACGCCCGACCGACAGGCATTCGACCAGCATCCGCCAGCCGTGGCCGGCCATGTGCGGGCCGCCGATCAGGGTATCCATCGGCACGAACACGTCCTTGCCGTGCAGCGGACCGTTCTGGAACGGGGTGTTGAGCGGGAAATGTCGCCGTCCGATTTCGAGGCCTTTCGTTTCGCGCGGGATCAGTGCCAGCGTGATGCCGAGGTCCTCCTTGTCGCCAAGCAGATGCTCGGGGTCGTACATCCGGAACGCGAGGCCGACCAGCGTCGCGACCGGCGCCAGCGTGATGTAGCGCTTGTCGAAAGTGAGCTTGATGCCGAGGGTTTCCTTGCCATCGACCGTTTGCTTGCAGACGATGCCGTAATCGGGAATGGAGGTGGCGTCCGAGCCTGCGTGCGGACCGGTCAGCGCGAAGCACGGCACCTCGCGGCCATCGGCGAGACGCGGCAGGAAATGATTCTTCTGTTCCTCGCTGCCGTACTGCAGCAGCAGTTCGGCCGGCCCCAATGAGTTCGGGACCGCCACCAGCGAGGACAGGGTCGCCGACATGCTGGAGAGTTTCTGCAACACCGCCGAATGCGCCGACGCGGAGAACTCCATGCCGCCGTAGCGCTTCGGGATGATCATGCCGAAGAAGCCTTCGCGCTTGATGAACTCCCACATCTCCGGCGGCAGGTCGGCGATTTCGTGGGTGATATGCCAGTCGTCGATCATCGCGCACAGTTCTTCGCAGGGGCCATCGAGGAAGGCCTGTTCCTCGGCAGTCAGTTGCGGCTTCGGTTCGGAAAGCAACTTCGACCAGTCCGGCTTGCCGGAAAACAGTTCGCCCTCGAAGCCGACCGTGCCGGCGTCCAGCGCGATCTGTTCGGTTTCCGAAAGCTTCGGCAATACGCGCTTGAACATCTTCAGCAGCGGCGCCGCGAGCAACGCACGGCGCAACGGCGTCACGTTCAGTGGCAATGCGACGAGCACGACGAAGATGCCGAGCAACACCCACATCGGCGTGAATGCCTGCAACCCGAACCCGACCACCAGGATGGTTACGATGGTCGCCAGAGTCCACGCCCACAAGCGGCTGCGGAAATACGCGCAGGCCAGTGACACGATCAGCGCGCAGACGATGATGATGAGGGTGTTCATGGCTTGGCTCCGGCAGCAGTTTGTCGAGCGTCGCGATGGCTCCCGTCCTTGCGCGATGGAGCCGAATCGAGGGATTTCAGGAATGATGCAATGGCGGCGGTGAACGCATTGTTGTCGTCGCCGGCCACCGCATGGGTGGCGTCGGGCACCTCGATGTGCTCTGCGGCCGGCACGTTGCGGAGGAATTCCGTCACGGTGCGGTCGGATACGACGTCGCTGCGGCCGCCCGAAACCAGCAACACCGGCACGTCGATGTTGCGCGCAGCTTCTACCAGACGCTGCTGGTGGCGTTCGCTCTCGGCGGCGATGCTGTCCAGAAGGGCCGGATCCCATTGCCAGCGCCAGCGTCCGTCGTCGCCGCGCTGCAGCAGTTGCGCCAACTCGTCGACGGTCCGGCGACGCGGACGTTGCGGCGCATACGCGGCGACCTGCTCGGCCGCTGCCTCCAGCGATTCGAAGCCATCCAGATGCGCGCGCATGAAATCGAGGATGCGCTCGACGCCCGAGGCTTCCCAGCGCGGGGTGATGTCGACCAGCACTAGCGCGCGGAACGGGTCCGGCCGCACTTCGCCCGCCGCAACCATCGCCAGCAAGCCGCCCATCGAATGACCGACCATCACGGGTGGCGTGCCGAGCGAGCCGGTCACGGTCAGCAAATCGCCGACGAACTGTTCGAGGTGATACGCGCCGTCTGCGACGCGACCGCTGTCGCCGTGCCCGCGCGCGTCGAATGCGACCGTGCGCCAGCCCTGCCTTGCGATCGCTGCGGCCGTGCGCGCCCACATCTTGCGGCTTTGGCCGAAGCCGTGCGCGAACAGCACGGGCGGCGCGTCGGAGGGGCCGCGCGTTTCCACGGCAAGCATCAACCCGCCCTGCGCAGACAGACTGGTCACAGCACCGGGCGCAGGTGTCTTGATCTTTTCCATACGCATCAGTATGGGTTCGTGCCACGCGGCTGTCAATACGCTACAGTACGGTCATGAACCCTCCTCCTGCCAGCCCGCCAGTTCACAGCGACAATGCGCGGCGCGGTCGCACCCACGCCCGCCTGTCGGCCGCCGACTGGGAACGCGGCGCGCTGGAGATGATTTCCGAGCAAGGTGTTGCGGCGCTGGCCGTCGAAGCCTTGGCGCGCAGGCTTGGCGTTACCAAGGGCAGCTTCTATTGGCACTTCAAGACCCGCGAGGCATTGCTTTCGGCAACGCTGCTGCGCTGGGAAGCCGACGACGAACGCGAACTTCAGCGACACATCGATGCCGCCACCGATGAACCCCGCGAGCGCCTCGGCGCGCTGTTCCGCTGGGTCTCGGGAGAGGCCCAGTCACACCGTATATATGCTGCGCTGCTGCAGGCGCTGGACCACCCGCTGGTGAAACCCGTCATGACCCGGGTGTCGCAGCGCCGCATGGATATGCTGGTGCTGGCGTTCCGGCAGGCCGGGCTCGGTCCTGACGAGGCGAGGCACCGCGCCCGACTTGTCTATGCGGCCTACGTGGGGTTCCTGCAACTGAACCTGACGCTGGAGCTGCCGCATCTCTCGCATGAGCAATACGACGCGTACGTGGAGCATGTGATCGACGCGTTGGTGCCCAGGTTGGGCGATCGTCCCTGATCGCTGCATCGCCGGCCGTCCCGACCGGCCGGAGCGCTCCAGACCCGTTGTCACCAGAACGGCCAAAGCCACCATCCCTAACCAGAGCTCCGTGGCCTGACTCCGCGCAACAACCGCTTCGGGCGGAACTGTTCTTGAGACATCTCAAGAATGTTGCGGTCGCACATAAGCGCGGTCAGCGATCATCTTGCAAAGCCGGTATTTCGAGATTACCGTCACAAACCCTCCCTTTCCGATGGCGTCTGCGGCGCCGAACCTCCACATGCCAAGCAAACTCGATGCGCTGAACCGATGGGTTGACGATGTTGCCGGTAAAACCAACCCCGACCACGTTCACTGGTGCGACGGCTCCGACGCCGAATACCAGCAACTGGTCGACAGGATGCTGGAGACGGGCGACCTGATCGAACTGAACCAGGAGACGCATCCGCGCTGCTACCTGCACCGCTCCGACCCCAAGGACGTGGCGCGGGTCGAGAAGCTGACCGTCATCTGCACCAAGGACAAGGACGACGCCGGCCCCAACAACAACTGGATGGACCCGGCGGAGGCGCACGCCAAGATCGATGCCCTGTTCGATGGCTGCATGCAGGCTCGCACGATGTACGTGATCCCGTACTGCATGGGTCCGCTCGGCTCGCCGCTTTCGCGCTGCGGCGTCGAGATCACCGACTCGCCCTACGTCGTTGCCAACATGCGCATCATGACCCGCATGGGCACGGCCGCCTTGGAGCGCATCGAGCGCGAAGGGCGTTTCATCAAGGCGCTGCATTCGGTCGGCGAGCTCGATCCCGAACGGCGCTGGATCATGCATTTCCCCGAAGAACTGACCATCAAATCGTACGGTTCCGGCTACGGCGGCAACGCGTTGCTGGGCAAAAAATGCCACGCGCTGCGCATCGGCAGTTGGCAGGCGCGCTCCGAGGGTTGGCTGGCCGAGCACATGCTGATCGTCGGCATCGAGAATCCGAAGCACGAAATCCGTTACGTCGCGGCGGCATTCCCGTCGGCTTGCGGCAAGACCAACCTCGCGATGCTGATCCCGCCGGAAGGCTATCGGCAGGACGGCTGGAAGGTATGGACAGTCGGCGACGACATCTGCTGGATGCGGCCCGGCAAGGATGGGCGGCTGTATGCGATCAATCCGGAGGCCGGCTATTTCGGCGTCGCGCCCGGCACCTCTAAGAAGACCAATCCCAACGCGCTGGCGATGCTGCAGCACGACACCATCTTCACCAATGTCGCGGTCACCGCCGACAACCAGCCATGGTGGGAAGGACTGGACGACCGCAAGCCGGTGAAGGACTGGCAGGGCCGCGACTACGACCCCGCCAACGCCCCCGCCGCGCACCCGAATTCACGCTTTACGGTGCGCGCCTCGCAATGCCCGAGCTGGTCGCCGAAAGCCGAAAATCCGGAGGGCGTACCGATCGACGCGATCGTGTTCGGCGGTCGTCGCCGCGCGCTGGTGCCGCTGGTGTTCGAAGCCCGCGACTGGACCCACGGCGTGCTGGTCGGCGCCTCGATGGCATCCGAAACCACCGCCGCCGCCACCGGCAAGGTTGGCGTGATCCGGCGCGATCCGATGGCAATGAAACCGTTCTGCGGGTACAACTACGGCGACTACTTCGCGCACTGGCTGTCGTTCGACCAGCCGGACGCGAAGCTGCCCAAGGTGTTCCAGGTCAACTGGTTCCGCAAGGGCGCGGACGGCAAGTTCCTGTGGCCCGGCTTTGGCGACAACATGCGCGCGCTGGAGTGGATGCTGAAGCGGGTCGCCAGCGAAGTCGATGCCCTGGAAACCCCGATCGGCAACCTGCCCAAAACCGACGACCTCAACTTGGATGGCCTGCATCTGGCCGATGGCGCCATCGACGAACTGTTCCGCATCGACACCACCGGCTGGCGCGAAGAGCAGGACGCGATCGGCGAATACCTGGACAGCTACGGCACGCATCAGCCCGACGCGCTGAAGGCCGAGCGCCAGCGGGTCGCCGATGCGCTCGACGCCGAATCTGAGACAGGCGGCGGCAGCGTGCCGGCTGCGCGAGCCGCAGCGGCGTCCTGAAAACTGTCACCCGGAGCGAAAAGCCATCCCCCTCGATCCCCCTTCCGTCGGAAGGGGGAAGAGAAGCGGCAGCATCCGGCACTACCCACCGTCTCCGCAGGAAAAGGGTCACGATGCAGCGGCGTGGGGACGCTGTCGCGCGAAGCGCCGGGGCACGTGTGTGTCACAGCAAACCCAGCGCTGACTAACCAACGCTTTCGACAGGCGCATCCGCCTGCGCCTCCGGCAAGGCGCGCCGGAACGCGTCCAGTTTACGGCAGGTTGCATCGATTGCCTCGATGGTCGGATAACGCGACAGCGACACCTCGAAGCGCCGGGCGTTGTAGACCTGCGGGACCAGACAGCAATCGGCCAACGTGGGAGTGTCGCCTTCGCAGAACGTGCCGGTGTGATCGCCGCCGGCGAGCACTGCCTCGATCGCATCGAAACCGACCTCGATCCAGTGCTGCGACCATGCAAGCTTCTGTTCGTCGTTCACGCCGAGCACGCGCTGCAGATACTGCAACACGCGCAAGTTGCCGAGCGGATGGATGTCGCAGACGACCATCTGCGCCAGTGCGCGCACCCGCGCGCAGGCCTGCGCGGCGCGCGGCAGCAGACGCGGCGTGTCGGGATAGGCCTCTTCCAGATACTCGATGATCGCGAGCGACTCGCGGACGACATTGGCGCCATCGACCAGGGTCGGCACCAGTTGCAGCGGATTGAGCGCACGGTAATCGCCATGATGCTGTTCGCCACCGTCGCGCACGAGGTGCACGGGCGCGATTGCGTAATCCATGCCTTTCAGGTTCAACGCGATGCGAACGCGATATGCCGCGCTGGATCGCCAGTAGCTGTACAAGGTTCGCGTGTTCGCCACATCGTCTCCCGTAGTGCTCGAAAGCTGCCAGCGTAACGCAATTGCATACCGACGGCGCAGCGCCGACAATGCGGGTTTTGCGTCGCACTTGGCTAAAATCGAATTACCCTCGATATCAGCCGCAATACTCAAACCAGTCATTCTGGGGCCACCCGCACATCTTGCGGGTGGAACCCGGAATCCTGCTTCGACTCGCCGGAAGATCTGGCTGTGGCCCCTGGATGACTAATGGATTTCGAATCCTCTGCGCAATCCGGCTGAGAGTCGAGACCAATCAGGAACTGGAAAACATCATGAGCTTTGTCCGCATGACCGACCTCGACCTCGCCGGCAAGCGCGTACTGATCCGCGAAGACCTGAACGTGCCGATCGATGATGGCCGGATCACGTCGACCGTGCGCCTCGACGCCGCGCTGCCGACGCTTCGCGCCGCGCGCGAGGCCGGGGCGGCGGTGCTGGTAATGGCGCACCTGGGTCGGCCCAGGGAAGGCGAGTTCGAGGAAAGCCAATCCCTCAAACCGGTGGCGAAATGGTTGTCGGACCAACTCGACACTGAGGTACGACTCGAGCGTGATTACCTCGACGGCGTCTCCGCAGAACCCGGCCAAGTGGTGCTGCTGGAGAACTGTCGGATGAACGTCGGTGAGAAAAAAGACGACGAAGCGCTCGCGAGGAAATATGCCGCGCTGTGCGACGTGTTCGTGATGGATGCCTTCGGTACCGCGCATCGCGCGCAGGCTTCGACCCACGGCGTCGCGAAGTTCGCCAAGGTCGCATGCGCGGGGCCGTTGCTTGCCGGAGAACTCGATGCGCTGGGCGAGGCGCTTGAAAATCCGGCACGTCCGCTGATGGCGATCGTCGCGGGTTCCAAGGTCTCGACCAAACTGGAGCTGTTGCAGAACCTGGTGCAGCGGGTCGACCAGTTCATCGTGGGTGGCGGCATCGCCAACACCTTCATCGCAGCAACTGGCCACAACATCGGCAAGTCGCTGGCCGAAACTGACCTGATGGACGCCGCGCGCAAGGTCGTCGCGGCGGCTTCGGCGCGCGGCGCCGACGTGCCGATCCCGACCGACGTGGTGGTCGCGACGGCCTTTTCGGCGGATGCAAAGGCCACGGTCAAGCCGGTCAATAAAGTCGGCGATGACGAGATGATCCTCGACATCGGTCCCGATACCGCAGAGCGTTACGCGGCGCTGGTGGCGAAAGCCGGCACGGTGGTGTGGAACGGGCCGGTCGGGGTATTCGAATTCGATGCCTTCGGCCGCGGCACCGAAACGCTGGCCCGCGCGATCGCGGATTCGAAAGCCTTCTCGATCGCGGGAGGCGGCGACACCCTCGCCGCGGTCGACAAGTACGGCATCGCCGACAGGATTTCCTATATCTCGACTGGCGGCGGGGCATTCCTCGAATTTCTCGAGGGCAAGACCCTGCCCGCCGTGGCGATGCTGGAACAGCGCTCCCGCGCCTGAAACTCCCCTCATCGACAGCGTATTGCCTCGCCCCGCCTTGTTCGTGCAGCCCTAACCGGGGTTTTGCATTCCTGTATGAAAACGTTTACATTGGCTGTGAACCGGTGCACCGGAACTGGGTGCATCCGTCGAAATCCTGGCCAAGGGGAGCCGCGAAGTGGTGACGATCAAAGACGTCGCCAGGGAGGCAAAGGTTTCGGTGGCTACCGTGTCACGCGCCTTGAATGGCAGCACCAGCGTCACTCCCGGCACGCGCACGCGTATCGAACGAGTTGCCGCGCGCCTGCGTTACGTGCCGCTCGGTGCGGCGCGCAGCCTAGTCACGCGGCGCACCCATGCGGTCGGCGCACTGTTGCCTGACCTGTTCGGCGAATTCTTTTCAGAGTTGATCCGCGGAATCGATCTGGCGGCACGCGCGCGTGGCTTGCATCTGCTGGTATCCAGTACGCACGGCGATTCCAACGAAACCGCTGCGGCATTACACGCCATGCAAGGTCGGGTGGATGGGCTGCTGATCATGTCGCCGCACGTGGACGCCGGCTTCCTGCGCAAGCATCTGGCGGACTCCCTGCCGGCGGTCCTGCTGGACAGCGCCCCGCGAGAACGGCGTTGTGCGCATGTCAACATCGACAATTACGGCGGCGCTTGCGCGATGACCGAACACCTGCTCGCGCGCGGCTACTGCGATCTGGCATTCATCGGCGGTCCGGAAACCAACCACGATGCGCGTGAACGCCGCCGCGGTTTCGAGGAAACAGTCGCCACCAGGCGCGGCGTGACCGTGCGTTTCCTGCAAGGCGATTACAGCGAGGATTCCGGAAACCGCGCTGGACGGGAGTTGTTGTCCACGCGCAAGCGCCCCGAGGCGGTCTTCGCCGCCAACGACATGATGGCCATTGGTTGCCTGTCGGCCTTCAACGAGGCCGGTTTGCGGGTTCCCGACGAAATCGCTCTGACGGGTTTCGACGACATCCCGATTTCCCGTTACATGCACCCGCCCTTGACAACCGTTCGGGTACAAATCGCCCAGCTCGGGCATGCAGCGCTGGAGCGGCTGGTAACACAGATGCAAACGCAGGACACGCCGGAAGCGGACGTAACGACCATGGCTTGCGACGTGGTGGTGCGCGCCTCGTGCGGGTCGCGGACTGACACGGCGGGCGACGACATGACGCGGCAGGAGCTTCACACACACATCTGATTCATCCCAATGCGCGCAGGAGAGGGATATGAAACGCCAAATCAAGTTGCGGAAAAAATTGCTGGCGGCGCTGATCACGAGCGGGGTCGCCTCGACCCTGGCGTTGCCCACGATGGTCTGGGCGCAGACGGCCAACGCCAACCTGCGCGGCACGGCGCCTCCGAATGCGCAGGTCACCGCGCGCAACATCGCCACGGGCGCGGTGCGTGTCACCAAGGCGTCGGCAAGCGGCAGCTATGTCCTGGTGGGCCTGCCGCCCGGCACCTACCGCGTCGATGCCGGCCCCGGCACCGCGCAGACCGTGACCCTGTCGGTCGCAGCGACCTCGACCCTCGATCTTTCCAGGCAGGCCGCGGCTGCGCCTTCCGGCAACGCGCCGCCCGAGAAGTTGCAGGCCGTGCAGGTGGTTGGCACGGCGCTGCTGGATACAAAAAATTCCGAGGTCGGCCAGACGGTCTCGCTGCACCAGATCGAGACGCTGCCGCAGGTTTCGCGCAACTTCCTCGAATTCGCCGACACCGTGCCCGGCATGGTATTCAGCGTCGATTCGCAGGGGCACACGTTCTTGAAAGGCGGGGCGCAGAACTACGACGCCACCAATATCTACATCGACGGGGTAGGTCAGAAAAACGACATTTACGGCGGCCCGACCGGGCAATTCTTCAGCCAAGGCAACCCCTTCCCGCAGCTCGCGATCGGCCAGTACAAAGTCATTACTTCAAACTACAAGGCAGAGTACGCCCAAGTTTCCAGTGCCGCCGTGACCGCGGTGACCAAATACGGCACCAACCAGTTCCATGGCGAAGTGTTCGGCGATTACACCGGCACCGACTACCGCGACATGACGCCGGCGGAAAAAGCTTCCGGAACGAAGACCCAGTCGGTGGAAAAAGAATACGGCTTCGCTCTGGGTGGCCCGATCATTCCGGACAAGATGCACTTTTTCATCACCAATTCCGTCAAGCGCTTTGATACGCCTACCACGGTAGTGCCCGGGGTGGCCGACACCACCGACCTGTTGCCGGCGGACGCGCAGGCACAACTCGGAACGGCGGATAATCCCTTCTTCGAAAACCTCTTTTTCGGCGATATCGACTGGGAGATCACCGATCGTGACCGCCTCGAGTTTCGCGCGCAGATACGCAACGAGAACGCGGAAAGCAATATCGGCGGTGTCACGGCGGCATCCAACGGCCTCCAGACCAAAAACACCGACAAGCGCTACGTACTGGACTGGCAACACAGTGCGGACGCATGGTTCAACGAATTGCAGTTCACCTATGAAAACGCGTTCTACACGCCCGAGCCGATTACGGACGGCATCGGTCAGGTTTATACCTACGGACCCAACAACAATGCAACGATTCTGCAAACCGGCGCCCCCAGTCCGCTGGCGACTCAGAACAAGGGGCAGAAGGGCCCCGGCTTCAAGGACGATCTGACCTTCAACGATTTCCACTGGCTGGGAGGCGACCACACCGTCAAGATGGGAGTCGAGTACAAGGAGATCACGCTGACCGCGCAGAATGCGGGCTTCAATACCGCGCAGGCTTTTTACAACGTCTGTCCTGCGGACAGCACCAGTCCGAACTGTCCACCCGGAACTCCGTCCGGCACGGCCAGCACGCCATACAAGATCCAGTTCCCATCCCCGACGGTGGGGTACAGCCCCGTCGCCACCTCCAAGGACAAGCAGTTCGGCGCCTATGTCCAGGACGACTGGGCAATCAACGACCACCTGACACTGAACCTCGGCGTGCGCTGGGACATCGACAGCAATCCGTCTTACCTCAACTGGGTGACGCCGGCCAACATCGTGGCGGCGTTGAACGGCCCCAATACGAATCCGGACGCCCCTGCGGGACAGACTTACGCACAAGCGTTGGCGCTGGGTGGCATCAACATCAACGACTACATCAGCAACGGCCACAACCGCAGCGCCTACAAGGGCGAGTGGCAACCTAGGCTGGGCTTCTCGTACGACATCAATGGCGATGCCAAGCACGTGATCTTCGGCGGCGCCGGGCGCTCCTACGACAGGAACCTTTACCAGTACCTGCAGCTGGAGCAAACCAATGTCGCGCTTTCCAATCCGACCTACTACTTCAGCACCGCAACTCAAGCCTGCACGGGCCAACCCTGTGTGCCCTGGGATCCGAGCTATCTGAATATCGCCAACTTGCAAGCGCTGGTGCAAACCACCAACGCCGGCAAGGAAGTCGACATGATCAACAACGATCTGAAGGTGCCCTATTCGGATCAATTCAGTATCGGCATGCGCAACACCGTCGGCGAGTGGAACACCAGCGCCGCTATCGCGCGTGTCAACAGCTACAACGGCTTCATCTTCACCTTGGGCAATCGCTACCCCAGCGGGGCGTTTTGGATGAACACCAGCCAGCCCTGGGGCGATCCGGTGCCGGGATTCGGCAACCTGATTCTCGGCAACAACGGCGTCGAGACGCGCAGTACCCAAGTGCTGCTGTCGCTGGAAAAGCCCTACACCAGGGAATCCGGCTGGGGCGTCACGGTGGCCTACACCTACACCAACGCGGACCAGAACCGCGACATCCTCAACTACGGAGGTTACGGGTTCGACGAGGCCACCATCCAGGACTATCCGTTCATCACCTCGGATATCGCCCCCAAGCACCGCCTCGTCGCCACGGGCGTGATCGACGGGCCGTGGGGCATCACGCTTTCGACCAAACTGACCCTGGCCACCCCGACTCCGGTCAATGCCGTTGCCTGCTACGGTGCGACATATGCCAATGGCAGTACCTGCCTCCCCGTCGCGGCGGTACCCGGCGGGGGCAAGCGTTTTCTCATTGGAGGGCCGATATTCGGTTATCGCGACATCGACTTTGCCGCGATCAAGAACATCCGGATTGCCGGCGACACAGTCTGGTACCTGCGCCTGGATATCCTCAACGCGTTCAATTACAAGAACTACGTGGACACCATCCAGAACTGGGGCTCCAACGGCGTATACGATCCCGATGTCGTTTACAACACCACCGGCCAGATCACCGGCATCCCGCGCACCCTCAAGTTCACGATGGGCGTGAGGTGGTGAACGGGATTTGGTCTTGGTGACCGGGAACCCTTGGCCTGAAGCCGTGACGCAAAGTGGTGTTCCCCCGCAAAGCCCGCCAAGCGGGCTTTGCCTTGTGCAAGGGCCCGGGAGCGGTGATGAGTGATTCTGCAATCAGCAACGTCGTGATCGTCGGAGGCGGCACCGCAGGCTGGATGGCCGCAGCGGCGCTGGCCAAGGTGTTCCCCGGAAGGCTGTCAATCCGGTTGATCGAATCCGAGCAGATCGGCACCATCGGCGTTGGCGAAGCCACCGTGCCACATCTCAAACTGTTCAACCAGTTGCTGGAAATCGACGAAGCCGAGTTCGTGCGTAGCGTCAACGGTACCTTCAAGCACGGTATCGAATTCGTGGACTGGGCACGCATCGGCGACCGCTACCACCACGGCTTCGGTACGATCGGCCACGACTACGGGATGCTGTCGTTCCATCAGTATTGGATCAAGGCGCACCAACGGGGCATGGCGGCCGATATCGGCGCGTATTCGCTGAACACGGCCGCTGCGCCGCGCGGCAAGTTCATGGTTTCGGCCACGGACGTGCCGCCCGAGTCGCCATTGGCGAACATCGCCTACGCCTACCATTTCGACGCGGGACGCTACGCAAAATATCTGCGCGGCTATGCCGAGCGACGCGGCGTGCGGCGCACCGAGGGCAAGGTCGTGGACGTGCGGTTGCGCGGCGAAGACGGTTTCGTCGATGCCGTGGTGCTGGAAGGCGGCGAACGCATCGAGGGCGACTTGTTTCTCGATTGCTCCGGTTTTCGTGGATTGCTGATCGAGCAGACGCTGCACGCGGGCTACGAGGACTGGTCGCACTGGCTGCCGTGCGATCGCGCGGTGACCGTGGCTTGCGAGAACGTCGGGCCACTCACACCGTTCGTGCGCTGTACCGCGCGCGAAGCCGGCTGGACATGGCGGATTCCGCTGCAACACCGCACCGGCAATGGTTACGTCTATTCGAGCGCGCATATCGGTGACGACGAGGCTGCTGCCAAATTGCTCGAATGCCTGGACGCTCCCGCTCTAGGCGATCCGCGTTTGCTGCGCTTCACGCCCGGCCAACGGAAGAAAACCTGGGATCACAACGTGGTGGCGCTCGGCCTCGCGTCGGGGTTTCTGGAACCATTGGAATCGACCAATATTTACCTGATCCAGTCGGGCATCGCGCGGCTGGTCAAGTTGTTTCCGGACCGAGACTTCTGCCCGGCGGTGGTCGATCGCTACAACGCGCAGACGGCATTCGAGATTGAACGCATCCGGGACTTCATCATCCTGCACTACTGCGCCACCGAGCGCGACGACAGTCCGTTCTGGAATTACTGCCGCACCATGGATATCCCGCAGCCGCTTGCCGACAACATCCGCCTGTTCCGCGACAGCGGGCGTTTTTATCGCAACGCCGAGGAAATGTTCGCGCTGACAAGCTGGGTGGAAGTGATGATCGGTCAGCGCATCATGCCGCGCGCTTGGCACCCCGCAGTGGACCGGCTTTCGGATGCCGAACTCAAACAACTGATGGACAGCGTGCAGCGCGTGATCGCAACATGCGTGGACGCGATGCCGACGCACGAGCAGTTCATCGCACGCTGTTGCGCGGCCGCCTGATGTTTCCTGAAGGGTCGCCGGCGACGAAGGTTCGATCATGAGGCATGCCCAGGCGCCACCTAGAGCGCCAGCCCAAGCGCGCGAAGGCTACGCATCGTCAAACTGCGCAACCACCCGCACATGCGGCCATTGCGTCCAGCATTGCTTCCACCACATCGGGCACGGCATGCCCAAACCAGACCGGATCGACACGGCATCCCGCGATCGAGCGGATCGGATCGACGCCGTCGCGCCTGCCCGGCCGGAGATGTTGGCGTGATCGAACGCGCATGGCAAAAACCGTACGCTGCGATGGCCACCCTGCGCAAGACCGGCGTCGGCCTGGTGTTCGTCCTGCTGGTGCTGCTGTCGGCGCCGGCGCTCCACGCGCAGCGGGCTGCGCCGCAGCCAGCGGTCCAGCCGGCCACGCTGTCGCTCAACGACATCGAGCACCGCACGTTCGAGTTTTTCTGGCAGACCACCAATCCCGAGAACGGCCTCGTACCCGACCACTGGCCGCTCGGCAAGCAGCCATTCTCCAGCATCGCCGCGGTGGGCTTCGCGCTGACCGCCTATCCGATCGGCGTGGAGCGCGGCTGGATCACCCGCGAGCAGGCGCGGCAACGCGTGCTGACCACGTTGCTGTTCTTCGCGAACGCGCCGCAGGGCACCAGCGAGGACGGCGACAGCGGTTACCACGGATTCTTCTACCACTTCCTCGACATGCAGACGGGCCGACGCTACGGCCGTTGGGTCGAGGTCTCGACCATCGATACCACGCTTCTGATGGCGGGCGTGCTCTTCGATCAGTCCTATTTCGATCAGGACAATCCGCAGGAACACGATATCCGCCGGCTGGCGGAATCGCTGTACGAAAAGGTCGACTGGAACTGGGCGCAGGTACGATCGCCGCTGATCAGCATGGGCTGGACGCCCGGCGGCAATTTCATCCCGTACGACTGGAAGGGCTACGACGAGGCCATGATCCTGTACATCCTCGCGCTCGGCTCGCCCACTCACGCGGTGCAACCGGACGCGTGGAAGGCGTGGACATCGACCTACCACTTCACCTGGGGCGGCTTCATGGGCGGCCTGCCGCATATCGGCTTCGCGCCATTATTCGGGCACCAGTACAGCGAGGCATGGGTCGACTTTCACGGCATCCGTGATGCATTCATGCGCGCGCACGATCTCGACTATTTCGAGAACAGCCGGCGCGCGGTGATCGGTCAACACGCATATGCAGTCTCCACCCACGGGCACTTCACGGGGTACGGCGACAAGATCTGGGGCCTGACGGCCTGCAACGGGCCGGGCGACACGACCTGGGAGCGACCGGATGGAACGAGCCTGCAATTCCACGGCTATCTGGCACGCGGCGCCGACGTCGGCGAGATCATCGACGACGGTACCATCGCCCCGACAGCAGCGATCGGGTC
Source organism: Rhodanobacteraceae bacterium (assembly GCA_050737995.1). Lineage (GTDB taxonomy): Bacteria > Pseudomonadota > Gammaproteobacteria > Xanthomonadales > Rhodanobacteraceae > 66-474. Next base: position 14,540 of record JBOHYR010000010.1, on the reverse strand, counting down.
GATCGTGTTCGCGCCGGAACTGGTGCTGCCCACGATCCAGGCGATGTACCAACGCTACGGGAAATGGCTGTATTCGAAATACGGCTTCGTCGATGCCTTCAACCCGACCTTCCGTCTGGACGTTCCCGTGCGCAGCGGCCGCGTGGTGCCCGGCGAGGGGTGGTTCGACAACGAATACCTCGGCATCGACCAGGGACCGATCCTGTTGATGATCGAAAATTACCGGAGTGGCTTCGTGTGGCGCGTAATGCGCAGGAACGCGCATATCCGTCGAGGTCTCGAACGAGCGGGTTTCGAGGGTGGCTGGCTAGCCGAGAAACCCGCGGCCAAAACAGCGCACTCGTCACCGCCCGCAACGGCAGTGCCCGCGACGGCCACGACGCAATGAGCTTGCGGCGCCATCGCTTTTCCGGAGCAATCGCACTCCTTTCCATATTGCTGCTTGCAGGTTGCGCGAAGCCGGGTTCGCACGCCATCACACTGGAGTTCTGGACCATCGGCCGCGAGGGCGACGCGGTCGGGCATTTGTTGCCGGCGTTCGAGAAGGTGCATCCCGACATTCATGTGCGCGTCCAGCAAATCCCGCTGACCGCCGCGCACGAAAAATTGCTGACGGCATATGCGGGCGGCTCGCTGCCCGACCTGGCCCAGATCGGCAACACCTGGATTCCGGAGTTCGCCGCGCTGCACGCGCTCGAACCGCTGCAGGCGCGCGTCGCACACTCCAGCATCATCGATGAAGACGACTACTTCGCCAGCGCATGGGCGACCAACCGCGTCGATGGCGTGTTGTACGGAATTCCCTGGTACGTGGATACGCGCCTGCTGTTCTACCGCGTGGACCTGTTGCATAACGCGGGTTTTGATGCGCCGCCGCGCGACTGGGCCGAGTGGCAAGCGCAGATGGATGCGATTCGCGTGAAGAGCGACGACAAGCGTTGGGGCGCACTGTTGCCGACCAACGAATACGACCAGTTGCTGGCGCTGGCTTTGCAGGAACACGTGCCGCTGTTGCGCGACGGTGGACGTTACGGCAATTTCGAAAGCGCGGGCTTCAAACGTGCGCTCGCCTACTACGTGGGACTGTTCAAGCGCGGCGACGCGCCGCCCTACACCAACGTCCAGGTCACGAATCCGTGGCAGGCATTCGGACGCGGCGACTTCGTGTTCTACTTGTCAGGCCCGTGGAACATCGGCGAATTCCGCAAGCGCCTGCCGGCGTCGCGCCAATCGGAGTGGTCCACTGCGCAACTGCCCGGACCCGACGGGCCCGGCGACTCCGTGACGTACGGCTCAAGCCTGGTGATCCCGCGTTCTTCGCGCCACAAGAAGGCGGCGTGGACACTCATCGAATATCTGTCGCGGCCCGAGGTGCAGGTGCGTTTCTACGAGCTGCTCGGCGACCTGCCAGCGCGCCGTTCACCATGGGAAAGCCCGGCGCTGAAGAACGATCCAAAGCTGCACGCCTTCCGCGAACAGCTCGAACACATGCGCCCGGCGCCGCAGGTGCCGGAGTGGGAACAGATCGTCAACATGATGCAAGATGTCGCTGCTCGTGCGATCGCGGGACAATTGACCATCGATCAAGCGACCGCGCAGATGGACGCGCAAGCGGATACGATCCTCGCCAAGCGCCGCTGGGTGTTGGCGCGCGAACACAAGGCGAAGCCATGAACCGCGCATCCTCCGCATGGCTGTTCCTGACCCCGGCGTTGCTGGTTTTGGGGATATTCTTCCTGCTGCCGGTGCTGGCCGGCTTGGGCCTGAGCCTCACCGACTACGACCTGTACGCACTGGCCGACATTCACAACCTGCGCTTCGTCGGCCTGCATAATTACTGGGAACTTCTGCACCGGCCGCTTTTCTGGGCCGCGCTCGGCCACACGTTGTATTTCGTGGTCGTTGGCGTGCCGCTTTCGATCCTGGCGTCGCTGGGCACGGCGTTGTTGCTGAATTCGGCGGCCGCAAATTTCAAGCCGCTGTTCCGCACCGCCCTGTTCGCACCGGTGGTGACGACCGTGGTCGCGGTCGCGGTGATCTGGCGCTATCTCTTCAACACCCAGTACGGCGTCGTCGACTTCGTGCTGGTGCACCTCGGCTTGCAACCGATCGACTGGCTGGGCGACCCGCACTGGGCGATGCCGATGATCATCCTGTTCGCCATGTGGAAGAACTTCGGCTACAACATGATCATCCTGCTGGCCGGCCTGCACGCGATCCCGGCCGACCTGTATGAGGCCGCGCGTATCGATGGCGCGTCTGCTTGGCGGCAGTTTCGCCACATTACATTGCCGGCGCTCTCGCCCATCATGCTGATGGTGGGGATCCTTACCGTGTCCGGCTATTTCCAGTTGTTCGCCGAACCCTACGTAATCACCCAGGGCGGCCCGTTGCAAAGCACGATCAGCGTGCTGTACCTGATGTACAACGATGGCTTCAAGTGGTGGAACATGGGCACCGCTTCAGCGGTGGCGTTCCTTTTGTTCCTGATCATGTTTGCAGCGACCGCGCTGATGTGGCGTTTCGGCGAAGCCCGCGAGGATGCGGCATGAATCCGCGCATGCGGAAATGGCTGGTCAACGGTGCGTTGGTCGCGTGCGCCACGGTGGTGCTGTTCCCGTTGTTCTGGATGCTCTCCGTGTCGTTCATGCAGCCGGGCGAAGCCAACACGCTGCCGCCACCAATACTGCCGCTGCACCCGACGTTCGACAACTACCGCGAGCTGTTCGCGCACGCAGGCATGGGGCGATATTTCGCCAACAGTCTCCTCATCTCTACTGCGATCACCCTGCTTTCTCTGGTGTGCAACACCCTCGCGGGCTACGCGTTCGCGAAACTGCGCTTTTCCGGCCGCGAGAAACTGTTCGGCGTATTGATCGGGGCGCTGGTGATCCCTGCGCAAGTCGCGATGCTGCCGCTGTTCCTGCTGCTGAAATACGTTGGACTGATCAACACCTACGCCGCGGTGATCCTTCCGGCGATGGCGAGTGTGTTCGGCATTTTTCTGGTTCGCCAGTACGCCCGTGGCATACCCGGCGAACTACTGGAAGCGGCGCGCGTCGATGGCGCGGGCGAACTGTGCGTCTTCGTGCAGATTGTCTTGCCGCTGCTGAAGCCGATCCTCGTCACGCTGGCGGTGTTCACTTTCCTGACGGCATGGAACGACTTCATGTGGCCGTTGATCGCGTTGACCGGGCAGCAGCACTACACGCTGCCGGTCGGGCTGGCATCGCTGTCGCGCGAACACGTGCAGGACAACGGGCTGATGATGGCCGGCGCCGTGGTCACCGTGGTACCGGTGCTGGCGTTGTTCCTGGCCCTGCAGCGCTACTACCTGCGCGGTTTGCTGCTGGGAAGCATCAAGGGGTGACGGCTTGCAGCGCCGCGCCGTGCGTCGCGATTACTTTCGCATAAAACATGGCGCTGTCCTTGGGGGTACGTCGCTGGGTGGTGTAATCCACGTGCACGATACCGAAACGCTTGGCGTAGCCGTGCGCCCATTCGAAGTTGTCGAGCAGAGACCACACGAAGTAACCACGCAGGTCCACGCCATGTCGCATCGCCGCCCGTGCCGCGAGCAGATGCGCACGCAGGTACGACACTCGCAACGGATCCTCGATACGGTTGGCATCGGCGACCGGCGGGTCGTAGAACGCCGCGCCGTTCTCCGTGATGTAGATCGGCGGCCGGTTGTAACGCGCGGTGACCCAGTTCAACACATCGGTCAAGCCTTGCGGATAGACCTCCCAGTTGGTCTCTGTGCGCGCCGCCTGCCTTTGCGGCACGCTGCTCACCCGTTGTGGCCACGCGCGGGGATCGTATCGCGACACGCTGCGGGTGTAGTAGTTCACCCCCACGAAGTCGATCGCTTGCCGGATCTGCTCAAGATCCTCCTGCGGCCAATCGATCCACGCATCACCGAACACGTCGCGCATTGCTTCCGGATAACGGCCAAGAAACACGGGGTCCAGGAACTGGCGGTTCATGTAGGCGTCGGCACGCGCAGTGGCGGCAACGTCGTCCGGCTTCTGCGTGGCCGGGTACTTGGGTTCGAGATTGACGACGATGCCGATGTTGTTGCGGCCCTCGGCGCGGTAGGCCTGAACGGCGGCGCCGTGAGCCTTCAAGAGATTGTGCGCCACAATCACGGGCTCGTAACTGCTGCGATGACCGGGCGCGAGCACCCCGTGCAAATACCCGGCATCGGTCACCACCCACGGTTCGTTGAGGGTGGCCCACATGCCGACGCGATCGTCCAGTTTGCGGAACACGGTTTGCGCATAGTCAGCAAACCATCCGACGCTGTCGGGATTCAGCCAGCCGCCGCGATCGTCCAATGTGGCCGGAAGATCCCAGTGGTGCAGCGTCACCATGGGCTGGATGCCGTTCTCCAGCAACGCATCGACCAGCCTGTCGTAAAACGCTAGCCCTTCCGGATTGACTCGACCAACGCCATTGGGAAGCACCCGGCTCCAGGCGATGCTGAAACGGTACGCACGCATGCCCAGCGTGCGCATCAATGCAACATCCTCGCGCCAGCGGCGGTAATGGTCGCAGGCGACATCGCCGGTATCGCCATCCCGGACATGTCCGGGCGTGTGCGCGAAGCGATGCCAGTTGCTCGGCCCTGCGCCGTCGGCAAGCGGCGATCCCTCGACCTGGTAGGCGGAGGTGGCGCAACCCCACAGGAACCCTCTCGGGAAGCTGGATTCGATCGCTGCCGATGCTTCTGCCAGCATGGAATTCCCTGCTGATGAAAACGATTACATCGGCATGATAACGTGCTGCGAACGGCCACGGGGGATCGGCGGCCGCGGCACCGGTACCCGCATGGCCACAGTTCACCTCGAAAACGTCCGCAAGGTCTACGACAACGGCAAGGTCGCTGTGGCCGGTGCCAGCTTCACAGCCGCGGAGGGCGAGTTGCTGGTGCTGGTCGGACCGTCGGGCTGCGGCAAGACCACCCTGTTGCGCACGATCGCTGGGCTCGAATCGATCAGCGCCGGCATGATCGCGATCGACGGGCGCGTGGTCAACGATGTCGCGCCGCGCGAGCGCGACATCGCGATGGTGTTCCAGAACTACGCGCTGTACCCGCATATGAGCGTTGCGGAAAATCTGGCGTTCGGCCTCAAGCTGCGCGGGCTTTCACGCTCAGCAATCGCCCGCCGCGTTGCCGACGCGGCGCAAGTGCTGGGACTGACGGAGTTGCTCGACGCGCGCCCGCGCCGGTTGTCGGGCGGCCAGCGGCAACGGGTCGCGCTCGGCCGCGCGCTGGTGCGCGAACCCAAGGTGTTCCTGCTCGACGAACCACTGTCGAACCTCGACGCGAAACTGCGAGTTGCGATGCGGGTGGAGATTGCCCGGCTGCACCATCGGCTTGCGGCAACGATGATTTATGTCACTCACGACCAAATCGAGGCAATGACCTTGGGCCAGCGCATCGTGGTGTTGAACGAGGGCGAGATCCAGCAGATCGATACCCCGATGCGTCTATACGAACAACCCGCGAATCTGTTCGTGGCGGGTTTCCTCGGCAACCCTGCGATGAATTTCTTTCGCGGCGGGCTGCGGGACGAGGCCGGATTGCGGCTCGCGATGGACGACGCGAGTTTGCCGCTCGGCAATTCGACGACTGCTCCATCATGGCTGGATGCATGCCGCGATCGCGGGATCGTGCTTGGCCTGCGTCCCGAGCACCTGCAACTCGCGCCGATCCAGGCGCCGGCGGCGCCAACGCAATTCGTCGCAGCGCTGGAAGTGATCGAAACGGTCGGCAACGAGATGTTTCTCTACCTGCGCTTCGGCAACACCGCACTTGTCGCACGGGTTGCACCCCAAGGACTCCCCGCGCCCGGCGAGCACGTGAAGTTGCAGTTCGAGCCCTCGCGGTTGCATGTGTTCGACGCGAACAACGGACAACGCATCGACGGTCCGCGCACGTGACACCCGCGCAAGCAGGAAGTTCTGTGTTCACGCGCATGACGAATCCATGAACGCGATGAACGATGCCTGAGGAAGTAGCGAAACCTTAACGAACGTTGCCGATTGCTCCCAGTCTCAGTGGTCAAGCGCACGCAGAACGACTGCATGCGTGAACAACCACAAGTGGAGATAATCATGCGCAACACTGCAATCGTCCTCGCCATCGCTGCGGTTTTCGCAGCCGCTCCCGTTTTCGCGCAGGACACCACCCCTACCGGCGCGGACAGCGGCGCCTTCATCGACGGCAATGCCGGACACAGCTATTTTGGCAGTGGCCAGAACAGCGGCAGCGACACCGGCTATCAGGTTAGCGGCGGCTATCGTTGGGCGGTCGGCAACGGCTTTGCGATCGGTCCAGAGATCGGTTACAACGACCTCGGCAACGTGCGCCTCAAGAACGTGTTCAACTCACAGCCAGTGGTCGCGCACAACAAGGCTTCGCTGCACGGCTGGACCGCGGGCGCCAACGCGAAGTACAACTTCACGCCGAACTGGTACGTTTCCGCGCGCACCGGGCTGTACGCATGGAACGGCGACGGCATGACCCGCGACATCACCCCGGTCATCGCCCATCGCAGCTCCGATGGCTACTACGGCGGCCTTGGCGTGGGCTATGACTTCAGCCGCAGTTTCGGTGTTGGCGTCGGCTACGACTACTATCGTGCCAAGAAGAACGACATCAACCTGTCCACCGGTTTGTTGTCGGCGCAGGCCGAGGTGAGGTTCTGACGACTCGCCGGCCGCTGCGCGCGGCCCAGGCAGGTTCGGGCGCGCAAGCGTCCGGACCTTGTATCCCCGTCAATGGGAACCACCAGTTGCCGCTTCGATCGCCTTGGCCTGCTTTTTGGCCTGATCGTTGACGATGTTCTGTACGTTCTTCGCGCGGTTGAGATCGTGCCCGTAGGTCGCCATCGGCGTGCCAGCCAGCGCATTGGTGGTGGCGGCCGCCGGTGTTGCGGAGCTTGCCGCGGCATCGGCGGGCGCCGGGTGCGACGAACACGCCGCGAGCATGGCGGCAACGCACAAAAGGGCGAACACACGGATCATGCGGCGCAGTCTGGCGCGAACGACAGCCGCGCGCAAGCGAGTACGTAAAAACCGCCGCGAGCAAAGACACATCGAGGGTCAACGGAGCGCGGGCAGCGGAGCGTACACAACAGTATGCGAGCTTGCCGGGCACGGCAGGTTGTTCATGGACTTGCAAGCTGCGCTAAGCTCATCGCGACGCTCAACGGAGCCCGCGCGTGAACGCATTTACCGGCCGCTGGCGGCTCGACGGCCAGACCTGTCTCGTCATCGGCGCCAGCCGTGGCATCGGCCTCGCCTGCGCGCGTGAACTGGCCGCGCTTGGCGCGCAGCCTTTGCTGGTCGCGCGCGACGAAGCGGAACTGCAAACGGCTTGCGACGAACTGCGCGAGGATTTCCCCGACAGCGAACCGCGTCTGTTCGCGGCCGACGCCGGCGATGCCGAAGACCGCTTGGCGATCTTCGACTGGATTGCCGATCTCGACGTGCCGCTCTCGCTGCTGGTCAACAATGCCGGCGGCAACTTCAAACGCGCGACCCTGGATTGCGAACCCGCCGACCTCGAGGATCTGTTCCGGCTCAACAGCATCGCGGCGTTCGACCTGTGCCGGCTCGCATACCCACGGCTCGTCGAACACGGCAACGCCGCGATCGTGAACGTCGGCTCGGTATCGGGCATCAATTATGTGCGTACCGGCATCGCTTACGGGATGAGCAAGGCCGCACTGCACCAGATGACCCGCAACCTCGCCTGCGAATGGGGTGACGACGGCATCCGCGTCAATGCGGTGGCGCCGTGGTACATCCGTACGCGGCGCACCGACGAAGTACTGTCCGACCCGGATTACCTCGACGAAGTGCTGCAGCGCACCCCGATGGCGCGCATCGGCGAACCCGAGGAAGTCGCCGCAACGGTCGCGTTCCTGTGCCTGCCCGCCGCAAGCTACGTCACCGGACAGGTGTTGGCGGTGGACGGTGGATTCCTGCATTACGGATTTTGACGCCATGCTGTATTTCGATCACATCGACACTCCGATTGGCGCACTGCTTCTGCTCAGCGACGGCGCGGGGCTGGTCGAGATCGGCTTGCCTCATGGTGGCGTCACATCTCCGCCGCCCGCGGAAGCCAAGGCAGGCAAACCGAAACTGCACGCGGCCGCACGTCAGCTCGACGAATATTTTGCGGGTAAACGCCGGCAATTCGATTTGCCGCTGCGTCCGTCCGGCACGCCGTTCCAGCTCGAGGTGTGGGGCGCGCTGCTGGCAATCCCCTACGGCGAGACCGTGAGCTACGCGGACATCGCGCGACGGATCCGGCGTCCGCGCGCGGTGCGCGCCGTCGGCGCTGCTAACGGCGCCAACCCGCTTGCGATCATCGTGCCCTGCCATCGGGTGATCGGGAGTCACGGCGATCTGGTTGGCTATGGCGGCGGACTGCCGGCCAAGCGCTGGCTGCTCGCCCTCGAACGCCGGCACGCACCCGTACCGACGCTGACGCTGACTGCCTGAAGTCAACAGTTCTTCAGCTGCGCGGCCAATTGTTGCTCGCGTTGTTCATAAGGCGGCTGCTCGCGCGGCATCGCCATGCGCAACTTGCGGTGATTCTCATCGTATTCGCGCTGCACGTAACCACAGACCTCTGCGTGCGAAGCGGGAGCGCAGGGATCCTGCACCTCCGTCATGCCTGCTGCAATCGGCGGGCCGCCGATCCGCACCTTGGGGGCGAGTGCCGGCACGGATATCCTGCTGGCACCCTCCGCACCGTAGACCTGCGACAGGGTCTGTGGTGGATAGCCCATGACACCCAGCGGCGCGAGATAGGGACCTGGAGGATTCCTGGTCAGATAGCGCTTACCGTTCACGTAACCGACGCACGCGTACATCAACGGCAACGGCAACGGCGGCGGAGGCGAAACGTAAGTCGGCGCGGGCAACGTCGTCATCGCCGAGGCAGGCGGCGATGTGGACGAAGCGGGTGGCGGCACATAGCCCGGCGGCGGTCGGCTAGGTACGTCGATCATTTTCTGCGCCTGACCGCGCGCGCAGGCGTGATCCTGATAGCTGACCGCCCCGTTTCCGGCAGTGCAGCGATATACCTGCGCGAACACGGCTGTCGGGACCAGCGGGAATGCCAGCCCGCAGGCAACGCAAAGCGCCATGGCAACGATCGTTCGCATGGCTCAATCTTACGCCCACGTGCGATCGTGCAGCCGACTGCTTCAGGATCGCAATCCTACCCCGCGTTGCAACAGCCACAATGCGACGCCGCCAAGCATGATCACGAAACACAGCATCACCACGTAGGCGATCCACACGCGCACGTCGCTGACCCCGAGGATGCCGAAACGGAACGCATTGACCATATACAGGATCGGATTGCCCTTGGAGATTTGCCGCCACGGCGAACCCAACATGTTGACCGAATAGAACACGCCGCCGAGATACGTGAGCGGCGCCAGCACGAAAGTCGGTACGATCGCGATGTCGTCGAAGCGCTTGGCAAATATCGCGTTGATGAAGCCAGCCAGCGCGAAGATCGTCGCCCCGAGAATCACGGTGGTGATCGCGATCAACGGGTGCGCGACATGCAACGAGGTGAAAAACAGCGCAATCCCCAGCACGATGATCCCGACCAGCAGTCCACGCAACACCGAGCCGGCGACATAACCGGTCAGCACCACCCAGCTCGGCATCGGCGAGGCCATCATCTCCTCGACGTAACGCCCGAACTTGGAACCGAAGAAACTGGAGGTGATGTTGGAGTAGCAGTTGTTGATGATGCTCATCATCACCAGGCCCGGCACGATGTACTGCATGTACGTGAAACCACCTTCGATAACGCCGATGCGGCTACCTATCACCTTGCCGAAGATCACGAAATACAGCGTCATCGTGATCGCGGGCGGCACCAGCGTCTGTGTCCAGATACGCAGCATCCGGCGCACTTCACGACGGGTGACCGTATACAGCGCAACCAGGTTGGCACGCGCGCGCCACGTCGTCCACGCGCGCGTGTCGATACCGGTTCCGCCGGCTGCACGCACGTCGTTCATGTCTGAGCCCCGCCATTGCGATCGACCAGCCGCACGAACAACTCCTCTAGCCGGTTGGTTTTGGTGCGCATCGAGGTCACGGTGATACCGTGCTCGGTCAGCGCCGCGAACATCGCGTTGAGGTTGTGACCGCTGGGCAATTCGGCCTCGATTGTCAGGTCGTCGACGCGCGCCAACCGTATGCCATCGATGTCGGGAAGCGTACCGTCCAGACCGTTAACGTCCAGAACGAAGGTTTCCACGTCCAGCTTGCGCAGCAACTTTCGCATCGAGGTGTCCTCGATGATTTCGCCGTGGTCGATGATCGCGATATTCCGGCAGAGTTGCTCGGCTTCTTCCAGGTAGTGCGTGGTCAGGATCACCGTGGTGCCGGCACGGTTGATGCCGGTGATGAAATGCCACATCGAGCGGCGGATCTCGATGTCGACTCCGGCGGTGGGCTCGTCGAGGATCAACAGCTTCGGCTCGTTCATCATCGCGCGCGCGATCATCAGGCGCCGCTTCATGCCACCCGACAGGTTGCGCGTGGCCTGAAACGCCTTGTCCCAAATCCGCAACTCGTTGAGATATTTTTCGGCGCGTTGCTTGGCGATCGAACGCGAGATGCCGTAGAACCCCGCGACATTGACGCAGATGTCGAACGGCGATTCGAACTGGTTAAAGTTGATTTCCTGCGGCACCAACCCAATCTGACGCATGACGCCGCCGCGATCGTGGTGAATGGAGATACCAAACACGCGCGCATCGCCCGAGGTCGGGTTGACCAGCGAGGACAGGATTCCGATCAGCGTGGATTTGCCGGCGCCGTTCGGCCCGAGCAGCGCGAAAAAATCGCCTCGGTGCACGGTGAGCGAGACTCCCTTCAGCGCCTCGACGCCGTTGGAATAAGTTTTGCGCAAATCGACGACATCGAGCGCGGGTAAGGAATCGGCACGTGGGTTGCTGCCGGGGTCGGTATCACGGGATTGCAAAGCGGGAACGTCGGGCATCCTTTATTATAAACGGCTCGCCGCGTGAACCTTGTGCCGAATGGCATGGCCAGCCGCATCGCGTTGCGGCACAGTTATCGTACTATCCACGGCCTCTGGCCACCCAATCGATGATCGAACACTTTCAACTCCGCCTCGCCGACAGCTACATGCTTGCGCCCAGCGTGCGCCATCTCGCCTTCGAGCGCGCCGACGGTGCGCCGTTCAAATTCACGCCCGGGCAGTTCATCCAAGTCCATTTCCACTATGACGACGGCAAACCGACCAAGCGCAGCTATTCGATCGGCACGCCGACGGATGCCGGTCAAGCCGACAGGCTGGAACTGGCAGTGTCGTTTGTCGATGGCGGCGCAGCAACCAACCTGCTCGGCAATCTTGAACCTGGCTGCAGCATCGAGGCAAGCGGTCCCTACGGCCGCTTCTGCCTGATGGACGACGACGCCAACCAGCGCTACTTCCTGATCGCGACCGGCACCGGCATCACCCCGTACCGGGCGATGCTGCCGCAAATGGAGAAACGGATCATCGACCATGGACGCCGCTTTGTGTTGCTGTACGGTGCGCGCAACGAGCAGGAACTGCTGTACGGGGAGGAATTCGAGGCCTTCGCACAGAAGCATCCGGAATTCACGTTCCATCCGTGCCTGTCGCGCGCCGCGCGCGCCGCGCCACGCCCCAACGACCGCCGCGGGCACGTGCAGGATGCCCTGCCTGAACTCGCGCCCGATCCCGATCACGACATCGCCTACCTGTGCGGCAATCCCGACATGATCGATGCTACTTTCACCCAGTTGAAGGAACTCGGCATGCCGATCAAACACATACGCAGAGAGAAATACGTCTCGTCGCGGTGAATTCTGCCGCGCATTCCTGACAAACCTTGGGAGGCCGTGACAGGTCGGTGACCGGCCAATCGGGACGACGGACTGCTCTATCGAGTTGTCCAGAAAGCGGCCATTGGCGGATTAAATGCACGTATTAACGTTTACCCGCGTAAGATCACGCGCGCACGGATGGGTGTTGGCCGCAGCGACGACCGGCGCCATGACTTAATCACAGACGTTAAGCAGGTACGCCATATAACGCGGTGCGGGGATAAGGCGATGCGTATCGCAAGTTTCGGTCATGCGGTGTTTGCAGCGAGCATGATCGCCCTCGGAATGCTTGGCCTGGTCCAGGGCGATTTCGCTCCAATATGGCATTCCGTGCCCAAGGATCTGCCCGCACGCGAAGTGCTGGTTTACCTGTGCGCCTTCATCTCCTTGGCATCCGGCATTGGTCTGCTCTGGCAACGCGTAGCTGGCGCGGCTGCACGCCTGCTACTTGTCTATCTCATCCTTTGGCTGTTGCTGTTGAGGTTATCCGATATCTTCCCCGCACCCACGGTATTGGGCGCTTGGTATGGCTGCGCCGAGACCGCCGTAATCGTGGCGGCCGTGTGGGTACTATATGCTTGGTTCGCCCCCGACTGGGACAGGCGGCGGCTGCGCTTCGCGACCGGCGCCCAAGGCATACGCATCGCGAGGGTGCTCTACGGCATCACGCTTGTTTTCTTCGGCGTGAGCCATTTCGTCTATCTCGACCTGACCACGCCACTGGTGCCTGGCTGGCTGCCAGCGCATGTGCTCTGGGCATACTTCTTCGGCCTTACATATATCGCAGCGGGTGTGGCAGTCCTCATCAGTGCGTACGCACGACTGGCGGCCGCGCTCGCAACACTGCAAATGGGGCTGTTCACGCTGTTGGTGTGGGCACCCATCGTCGCGGCAGGCCACATAAGCGTCCGCAATTGGGATGAATTTGTCGTCTCCTGGATGCTGACAGCCGGTGCTTGGGTGATGGCGGATTCCTTTCGCGGCGAACCCTGGTTTGCGATGCGCATGCGCTATCGCAGTAGCGGAATGGAGTCGACTTCCGCACGTGCCACGTCGGTTCGATAACGGCCAACTGCGGTCGTCCGCCCAATACAAATAGCTATTGTGGAGCCGTCGTTCGGAACGAGACGTGTCGGACACTGTGACACTGTATTGTGGCAACTGCCTGGATCGTTCGATGTACTCGGCGCCTGAACCGTAGAGGCGCCCCGTCAGCCTCGGGTAGAAAATCCAATGAAATGGAGTCTGTTGTCGTGCGCGCTTGCGATTGCCGCGGGCACAGCGGTTGCAGCGCAGGCCCAAAGCTTTTCCGAGCAGACCATCAGCACGGACCGTCCGGGAATGCTGTTCGGGACATCCATCGTTCCTGCAGGACATTTGCAGATCGAAAGCGGCATGCTGACCTTTCAGAACTCGGAAATACCCGGTGGTGACAGCTCGCTGCTGAGCACGCCGACCTTTCTCCGTTATGGCCTCAGCGACTTGTTCGAACTGCAGATGGGGGTTTCTCCGTACAACAGTCTGACCATGCGTTCGTTTGGTCGCAGCGAATCCTTCAGCGGACCCGGCGACATCCAGCTCGGTGCGAAATACGCACTCATGGCAGGTGGCGCGGGCATACCATCCATCACGCTGGTGGGGTTTGTCACCGTCCCGAGTGGTGACGGCGCGATCTCGGGAGGCCGTCCCGCTTACAACATCGATGCCGTCGCCGCGTGGCAGTTTGCTGATGATTCCGCCCTGAGCACAATGATCGGTTATACCCAAACGCCGATATCCGGCGACCAATACGCTGACAGCGGCGCCTTGGCCGCTTCTGTCAGTCACTCCATCAACGACCGCCTTGGCTTTTATGTTGAGGCTGGCTGTTTTCCCGGATTCCACCACGCCGCCGACACCGCGGTGGCTGGCGGCGGGATTACCTATTTGCTCACCAATCACCTTCAGATCGACGGATTTTTCGACGTCGGCCTCAACCATGCCAGCCCGAATTCACTGGCAGGCACCGGCATTTCGTTCCTGCTTTGATGAAACGAGATCACAGCGGAAAGTTCAGAGCAGGGATCATGAGGTTTCCAGGATCACTTTCACAGGCGCTGTAATGCCCTTCGGATTCGAACCCAGGCAGTTTCAATTCCAAAGGACAACGCCCGGGCCAATATGGCGACGCAGGTAAACCAGCCTGTACAGCGTAAACACCGACGCTTATGCCAAGCCTCACTCTCCGACAATTGCGATCAGAATCCAGCCGTCACCGACGTCCGAGTTTGTCTGTGACCAGCTTTCCGGAAAGCAGTCGTTCGTCACTGTCTGAAAAGGGTCGCTTGACGCCGCCCATGGTGCGGCAGACGATACCTGCATATTCCGCGATCCGGAATCTACTAAGCGTTGGGCGTCACAATGCAAGCTTTCCGGAATCTTCGCGCAAGGAGAGAAGCGATGAGTTCATCTGTGATCAAGGTGGGGCAGCTCAGCATAAATTACGTCGCTGATGGGTCCAGTACCTCAAGTCTCGGCATGTTCGAGTTAACCGTACCTCCAAGCTCGAATGTTCCGCCACCACACAGTCATTCAAACAACGAAGAATGCGTGTATGTCCTCGAAGGAACCCT
>JBOHYR010000009.1:0-9407 GCA_050737995.1 Rhodanobacteraceae bacterium | reverse complement strand
CCATCATTTCGCTGACAGTGTCGCTGATCGCGGTGCTGATCCCGCTGTTGTTCATGGGCGGCGTAATCGGCCGGCTGTTCAGCGAATTCGCGGTTACGCTGGCGATCACCATCGTGATTTCGGCGATCGTCTCGCTGACCCTGGTGCCGATGTTGTGTGCACGCATCCTCAAGCCTCAGGCCCAACGACACCCCAGCCGTTTCGAGCGCATCAGCGAAGCCACATTCAACAGGATTCTTGCGGCGTACGAGAATGCTCTGCGCGTCGTCATGCGGCATCAGCCGCTGACCATGGTCGTCTTTCTGGTTACGCTGGCATTGACCCTGGTCTTGTATGTCGTGATCCCCAAGGGGCTTTTCCCGGTGCAGGACGTGGGGGTAATACAGGCCATCAGCGTGGCCGACAACTCGGTCTCCTACGGCACCATGGTGCAGCGCCAGCAGGCACTCGCGAACATCATCCTGAAAGATCCCGACGTCACCTCGCTGACGTCGTATGTGGGCGTGGACGGCACCAATACCACGCTCAACGACGGCCGCTTCCTGATCAACCTCAAGCCACGCAGCGAACGCTCGGGCAGCGCGGCGCAGGTCGCGCGGCAATTGAAAAAGGACGCAGCCAGCATCTCCGGCATCCAGTTGTTTCTACAGCCCGAACAGGACCTGACCCTCGACACCACGGTGTCGCCCAACCAGTACCAGTTCGTGCTGCGTGGTCCCAACCAGCAGGCATTCGAAAAGGTTGTGCCCGCGCTGATGCAGCGGCTGAAGACCATTTCCTCGATCAATGACGTCACCAGCGACCTCGACAACAACGGGCTCAGTGTCGATGTAGAGGTCAACCGGTCCCTGGCAGCACGTTTCGGCATCACCGCGGCGACCATCGACAACACCCTGTACGACGCGCTGGGGCAACGCATCGTGTCGACCATCTTCGAGCAGGCCAGCCAGTACCGGGTGATCCTTGTGGCGGCGCCGAAGAGCCTGCCGACCGTGCAATCGCTGGGCAATCTCTACTTGCCCAGCCAGACCAGCAGCAGCGGCCAAGTGCCATTGCGGGCCATCGCCGACATCAAGATCACCCAGTCGCCGCTGGTGATCAGCCATCTGGCGCAGTTCCCCGCGGTGACGATTTCTTTCAATCTGGCCAAGGGGGCGTCGCTGAGCGCGGCGGTGGATGCGGTCAACCGGGCCGAGCAGGCGGTGCATCTGCCCAGCTCGATCACATCATCATTCCAGGGCGCGGCGCAGGCTTTCCAGAACTCGCTGTCCAGCGAAGTGTTCCTGCTGATCGCGGCCCTGGTTGCTGTCTACATCGTGCTGGGCGTGCTGTATGAGAGCTTCATCCATCCCTTGACGATCCTGTCGACCCTGCCCGCGGCCGGAATCGGCGCACTGCTGGCATTGATGGTCGCCGGCGACGATCTGGATGTGATCGGCATCATCGGCATAGTGCTGTTGATCGGCATCGTCAAGAAGAACGCGATCATGATCGTGGATTTCGCGTTGCAGGCCGAGCGCGAGCACGGCAAGCCGCCCGAAGAGGCGATCTTCGAGGCCTCGCTGTTGCGCTTCCGGCCGATCCTGATGACCACGCTGGCGGCGATGCTGGGCGCGCTGCCGCTGCTGGTGGGCACCGGTACCGGTTCGGAGCTGCGCCATCCACTGGGCCTGGCGATCATTGGTGGCCTGGCACTCTCGCAGTTGCTGACGCTGTTCACCACACCGGTGATTTATCTCTATTTTGACCGGCTGTCGCGGCGGTTCCGGCGTCCGCGCGCGACTGGTGAGATCGAGACCGCGCCGTGAATATCCCGGCGCTCTTCATCCGTCGACCGGTCGCCACCACGTTGCTGGCGGTGGCGATTCTGCTGTCCGGCGGGCTGGCCTATTTCTATCTCCCGGTAGCGCCGCTGCCCAACGTCACCTATCCGGTCATCGTGGTACAGGCCAGCATGGCCGGTGCCAGCCCGGACGTCATGGCCGCCACGGTGGCCTCACCACTGGAGCGTCGCCTGGGCGCCATCGCTGGTGTCACCACGCTGACCTCGACCAGTTCGGTCGGCTCGACGCGAATCATCGTCGAGTTCGCGTTGAGCCGCGACATCAACGGCGCCGCGCGCGACGTGCAGGCCGCACTACAGGCATCGCGCGCGGATCTGCCATCCACGCTGCGCAGCAATCCGACCTACCGCGAGTACAACCCGTCCGATTCGCCGATCATGATCCTGGCACTGACCTCGAACACGCTGACACGGGCGCAACTGTACGACTCGGCCGATTCGGTAATCCAGCAGCAACTGTCGCAGGTGCAAGGCGTTGGCGAGATCACCCTGGGTGGCAGCGCGCTGCCTTCGGTTCGGGTCGAGCTGCAACCCGACAAGCTGGCCAGCTATGGCATCGGGCTGGAAGACGTGCGCGCCGCAATCAGCGCCGCCAATGCCAATAGCCCCAAGGGCCATATCGACCAGGACGGTCAACGTTACGAGGTGATCTCCAACGACCAGATCAGCAACGCCGCGCCATACCGTGACCTGGTCGTCGCCTATCGCCACGGCGCGGCGGTCCGCCTGGGTGACGTCGCCACCGTCGAAAACTCCGCCGAGAATATCCGCAACGCCGGCCTGTACAACGGCAAGGAAGCGGTGCTGGTGATCGTGTATCCGTCGCCGGGCGGCAACATCGTCAGCACGGTGGCGCAGATCAAGAAGGTATTGCCCTCGATCGAAGCCACCCTCCCGCACGACGTGCATGTGGGCATCGCGCTGGATCGTTCGGTGTCGGTCAACGCGGCCGTGCACGAGACCGAGCAGACCCTGTTCATCGCGGTGCTGCTGGTGATCGGGGTGGTGTTCGTGTTTCTGCAGTCGCCACGCTCGGTGCTGGTGCCGGCGGTGGCGCTACCGCTCTCGATTATCGGCACGTTCGGACCGATGTACCTGCTCGGTTACAGCGTGGACAATCTTTCGCTGATGGCGCTCACCATCGGCACCGGCTTCGTGGTGGACGACGCCGTGGTGGTGCTGGAAAACATCATGCGCCACGTCGAGGCCGGCGAGGAAGTGCACGAGGCAGCGTTGCGCGGCAGCAGCGAAGTCAGCTTCACGGTGATCGCGATGAGCCTGTCTCTGATCGCGGTGTTCACGCCGATCCTGCTGATGCCCGGCATCGTCGGGCTGCTGTTCCACGAGTTCGCGGTCACGCTTTCGATCGCGATCCTGTTCTCGCTGCTGATCTCGCTCACCATCACCCCGACCCTGGCTTCGTTCGTGCTGCGGCGCCAGCAGGACCGTCCCCACGGTCGCCTGGCACGCTGGGCCAATCGGCAGTTTGAGCGCTTCAAGGCGGGCTACTCGCGCACGCTGACCGCCGTGCTCGATCACGCGCTGGCGGTGGGCCTGACGCTAGTCGTCCTGATCGTACTCAACGTGTTCCTGTTCAGGCTGGTGCCCTCGACATTTTTCCCCGAACAGGACAACGGCATCCTCATCGGCAGCATCACGGCAGACCAAAGCATTTCGTTTCAGGCGATGGAAAAGAAACTGGCACAACTGCAGGCGATCGTACGGAAAGATCCGGCGGTGGCTTCAGTGGCCGGTTTCACTGGAGGGCGCGCTCTGAACAGCGCGTTCTCTTTCATCTCGCTGAAACCGCTGGCCCAGCGAAAGCTGTCGGCTTCCCAAGTGGTGGCGCGGTTGCGGCCCAAGCTCGCGCGCGTTGCCGGTGCGCGGTTATTTCTGCAGGCCGCACAGGATCTGCACATTGGCGGTCGTTCCTCCGCTGCGGAATACCAGTACACGCTGACCAGCAACGACGCCGATTTGTTGTACCTGTGGACTCCGCGGCTGGTGGCCGCGCTCGGCAAAAGTGGGCAGGTGCTGGACGTGAACTCCGACCTCCAGCAACACGGCCTGCAAACCTACATCACCATCAACCGCGCCACGGCCATGCGTTATGGCTTCGTGCCGAACCAGGTCGACAGCGTGCTCTATGACGCCTTCGGACAACGTACGGTGTCGACCATCTACAACCCGCTCAACCAGTATTACGTGGTGATGGAAGTGGCACCGAAGTACTGGCAATACCCGACGATGCTCAAGCGCATGTATTTCAGTACCGCGGCAGGCAACCCTGCGGGCACTCAGCAGACGCAGATGTCCAGCAGTACGATCAAACCCGCGACTACGTTTGCTTCGGTTTCATCGGGCACGGATACTTCCGCCGACACCAATGCACTTAACGCCAACGCGGAGGCCAACCAGCGCACCAACGCCATTTCCAACGCCCGCGGCGGCAACTCCAGCGGCAGCGCCGACAGTACTGCGGCCGAGACCCTGGTGCCGTTTTCGGCTTTCGCCACCTACGCTAACAACCACACCGCCACCCAGGTGAGTCATCAAGGCACATTGGTTGCGGCAACCGTCTCGTTCAACCTGCCGACGGGCGGCTCGCTGAGCAAGGCCAGCGCCGCAATCAACAAGGTGATCCAAACCATCGGCATGCCTGCCTCCATTCATGGCAGTTTCGCCGGTGCGGCACAGGTCTATTCGCAGTCGATGTCGAGCATGCCGTTCCTGATCCTGGCGGCGTTGGCGGCGGTCTACATAGTGCTTGGCGTGCTGTACGAGAACACCGTGCATCCGATCACCATCCTGTCGACGCTGCCCGCGGCCGGCATCGGTGCAACCCTGGCGCTGCTGATCTTCGGCACACCGTTCTCGGTGATTGCGCTGATCGGCATCATCCTGCTGATCGGCATCGTGAAGAAGAACGCGATCATGATGATCGACGTGGCCATTCATCTGCAGCGTGACGAGGGCGTGCCGGCGCCAGAGGCTATCCACGATGCCGCCGTACTGCGCCTGCGCCCGATCATGATGACCACCGCTGCCGCCGTGCTTGGCGCTGTGCCACTGGCCATCGGCCTCGGCCAAGGTGCTGCGCTGCGCCAGCCGCTGGGAATCACGGTGATGGGCGGTCTGATCCTCAGCCAAGTGTTCACGCTGTACACCACACCAGTGATCTACCTGTACCTGGACCGCGTGCGTGCCCGACTGGCCCGCTGGTCCGACAGCCTGCCTTGGAACCGACAAGCGGACGCAAGTACATGAACTTATCCTGTTCCCGCACCTTCACGGCCACCGCGTTGACGCTGTGGCTCTCCGGTTGCATGGTCGGTCCCAATTACCAGCGCCCGCAGGTCGCAGTGCCCAAGCAATACAAGGAACTGGCTGGCTGGACCCAAGCCGCACCGGCCGCTGCCGCACCCAAGGGCGCGTGGTGGACCGCCTTCCACGACGCACTGCTGGACCGCCTCGAACCTATGGTGGCGGTGTCCAACCAGACAGTGCGCGAGGACTACGCGAACTATCAGGAAGCGCTGGCCGAAGTTAGGGTGGCGCGTAGTGCATTGTTCCCCAGCCTGGGCCTGACCGGCACGGCAACCAAACAGCGCGGTAACGGCATTGGCGCCGGCAACGGCTCGTTGCGGTCCTCCACACCGGTGACGGCCGGCTCACTGGAAGGCGAAGCCAGTTGGGCACCGGACCTTTGGGGCAAGGTGCGCCGCACCGTGCAGGAGAACAAGGCCAACGCCCAGGCCAGCGCTGCCACGCTCGCCAACGCAACACTCGCAGAACAAACGGCGCTGGCCAGCGCGGTGATGGAACTGCGCGTTTCCGACGCCGATACCGCCCTGCTGCGCCAGACCGTCAAGGCGTATGAGAGATACTTGCGCGTGGTCGCCAACCAGGGCAACGCCGGCATCACGCCGCCGTCGGACGTGCTCAGCGCGCGCACCCAACTCGAGAACGCCGAGGCCAGCTTGATTGCACTCGGCGTAGCGCGCGCCCAGTACGCGCACGCCATCGCCGTGCTGATCGGCAAGAACCCTGAGTCGCTGGATATCCCATTCAGCAACATGATGCCCACGCTGCCGCAGATCCCGGTCGGCGTGCCTTCGACGCTGCTGCAGCGCCGTCCCGACATCGCCGTCGCCGAACGTGAGATGGCCGCCGCGAATGCCGCAATCGGCGTCGCAGTCGCAGCGTACTACCCCACGATTTCGCTGTCGGCGTCTGACGGTTTCTCGCAGTCGCCGCTGGCCGACCTGCTGCAGGTAGCCAACCACGTCTGGTCGCTGGGCGCCGACCTGGGCGCAACCCTGTTCGAAGGCGGCCAGCGTCATGCCCAGGTTGCTGCGGCCCGCGCCGGCTACGATGCAGCCGTCGCCAATTACCGCGGCACCGTGCTGACCGCCTTCCAGAACGTGGAGGACGACCTTTCCGGCCTGCGCATACTCGCGCAGCAGTCCGTGGTACTTGACGCCGCCGTTCACAACGCCACCCGCGCAGCGCAAATCGCGCTCAATGAATACCAGGCCGGCACAGTCGACTACACCACCGCAGCTAGCGCCCGGGCCACCCAGTACAGCGCTCAGCAGAGCGCATTGAGCGTGCAGCAGCAACGCCTGCTCGCCGCGGTGTCGTTGATCGGCGATCTGGGCGGCGGCTGGTCGGCCGACGAAATGGACAACCGGCCGGCCTTGTCCGGACGGCACTGAACAACATCAAGCAGGGTCACTCTAACGGCAATAACTCGCGAACCATGTCAACGCGGCCACGCGCCCATATTGACGAATCAATGCAAGCGCCCGATGGGCGCCATACAACAACTTGGCAAAACCGCTATCCGCATCTCGTGCCCGTTTGCGGCGAAAACCATCGCGGCAAAGTGCACAAGTGTTGGGAGCGGGCGCAGGAAACGTCGATCCTGGAGGAGATCGGGAAGCGCGGCTACGCATGAATCCATGGTCGAGGATGCCGCCTGCACCTAGGCGGCGTGCGGCAGTTCTGGCTCGCGCGCCGGCAGGCTGCACAATGCGGCGGTGACTTCATCAAGCGGAATCTGCACAACGCGCGAACGTTGCGGCGGTCCGCCCAAAGCGATTACCGTGCTGCCGGTCGGACTGCGCGGACACCACACCCTTGGCGACTGCGCGCCGAACAGCACCACCAGTGGGCAACCCATCGCGGCGGCTACGTGCGCGGGGCCGGTGTCGACCGACAGCATGCCGCGCGCGATCTCACACAACGCCATAAATCGTCGCAGCGGCAGGTCGCGGGCGGCGACATCGATGCCGGCAGCGCGTGTCCCATCCCCGATGGTATCCAGCAGCGGCGCTTCTCGTGGTGTGCCGCACAGCACGACGCGTGCATCAGGGTGGTCCGCATGCAGGGCATGCAAAAGTCCGCTCCAGCGTTGCGCGGGCCACGCCTTATCGTCATCGGCTTCGTCGCGCCGGCCATTCCAACGCACACTGCGTTTGTTGAACGGCTGCACCAGCCATATCGGTTCACCGCGCCAGCCGCGTTTGCGCAGCCACGCGTCGCAATCGCGTTGATCCGCTTCGCGCAGGTAAAGTCGCGGTGCAGCCGCATCCGGCAACGCGGGAGGATGCCACGCGCCCACACATGCCTCGGCAGCGTGTCCGCAGCCACGCAACAAGCGCTCGACCCAGTGTTCATCCGCCAGTGGCGAAGCGTCCTCCACGAACACGCAGCGCTTCGGCGGCACGTGTGCAAGCGCCAGCATCCGCCGGATCTTGGCGACCGCGCGAGGTTCCGCCTCGCAAACGTGCACCGGCGCATCATTATTCACGCGCAGTGCGTGCAGCATCTGCCAGCGTTGCGGACTGAACGCCAGGGGCTGGTGGCGCGCATCGACCTGGATCACGCGCGCGACGTTCGGGTGGGCCGCGAACATCGGCAGGCTCCACGGCCCAGTACCCATCAGCAGGCATGGTTCACCGTATCCGCGGTGCAGGCGTTCCATCAGGGGCGCCAGCAGCAGCATGTCGCCGAGGCGACCAAACCGGATCACGATGGACTGCATGCACGAATTGCTTTGGGCGGGATGGCGAAGTTTTGTGACATGCCAGTGAACTCTGGCAGCTCAGAGCCGCAAGTTTCGCGAGTCCATCTGTCGCCAGCCTTTCCGACCTACCAGCCAGACACGTCGTCCAGATTCTGTCCGCAAAAATCCGGACAGCCCCAGAATGACGATGTTGACTGCTCCCTGGCGATCCGTGCTCCGATCAAAGCATGCGGGAGTGGCGTTGCGTCAGGCCGCGTCGCCTTCGGCACGCGATTGCTGCTGAAGGTTGCCGCGGTAGATCAGATACGGCTCGGCCTGCCCGTTGATCACGGCCTCGTCGACCACGACTTTGCTGACGTGTTCGAGTGACGGCAGTTCGTACATGGTATCGAGCAGCACGCTTTCGAGTATCGTGCGTAGCCCACGCGCGCCGGTCTTGCGCTTGATTGCGCGCTTGGCAATCGCGTTCAGGGCATCCGGCCGGAACTCGATTTCGACATTCTCCATGTCGAACATTTTCTTGAACTGCTTGGTGATTGCGTTCTTGGGCTCGGTAAGGATCTTGACCAGCGCGTCCTCGTCCAGTTCGTCAAGCGTGGCGACGACCGGCAGACGGCCGACGAATTCAGGAATCAGCCCGTACTTCACCAGGTCCTCGGGTTCGACGCTGGCCAGCAACGTACCGACGTTCTGCTTGCGGTGCTTGCTGCGGATTTCCGCGGAGAAACCGATGCCGGTGGTTTCCGAGCGTTGCTGGATCACCTTTTCCAGGCCGGAAAACGCACCGCCACACATGAACAGGATATTGCGGGTATCGACCTGCAGGAATTCCTGTTGCGGATGCTTGCGCCCTCCCTGCGGCGGTACGGAAGCGACAGTACCTTCAATGAGTTTCAGCAACGCCTGCTGCACGCCCTCGCCCGAGACGTCGCGGGTGATCGACGGGTTCTCGCTCTTGCGCGAGATCTTGTCGATCTCGTCGATATAGACGATGCCGGTCTGCGCCTTTTCGACATCGTAGTCGCATTTCTGCAGGAGCTTCTGGATGATGTTTTCGACGTCCTCGCCGACGTAGCCCGCCTCGGTCAAGGTGGTCGCATCGGCGATGGTGAACGGCACGTTGAGCATCCGCGCCAGCGTCTCGGCCAGCAACGTCTTGCCGCATCCGGTCGGGCCGATGAGCAGGATGTTGGACTTGGCCAGTTCGATGTCGTCGTTCTTGGCGCGCGACTCCATCCGCTTGTAGTGGTTGTACACCGCGACGGCGAGGGATTTCTTGGCGCGGGTCTGCCCGATCACGTATTGATCGAGCGTCTCCATGATCTCGCGCGGCTTGGGCAACTGGGTGCGACCGGACGCGGCCTTTTCTTCCAGTTCCTCGCGGATGATGTCGTTGCACAGCTCGACGCATTCATCGCAGATGAACACGCTGGGGCCCGCGATCAGCTTGCGAACCTCGTGCTGGCTCTTGCCGCAAAACGAGCAGTACAGGATCTTGCCGCCTTCGTTGCCGCGGCCCGGACGGTCCTCGCT
>JBOHYR010000008.1:0-8860 GCA_050737995.1 Rhodanobacteraceae bacterium | reverse complement strand
TGTCGCAAGCCAAACTCGATGCAGTGGCTCGCAAGTTGAATGAACGCCCCAGGAAAACACTAGGCTACGAAACCCCCGCCGAGCGTTATCGGCAATGTGTTGCGTCGATCAGTTGAATCCGCCACCCAAAGCGGTCTGTGGCGAGCGTCCGGTTTCCTAGATGGCTGGTCACCCCGGAACGGTTGACAGCGGCGGCATCCAACTACCAGTGAAGTTGGCGGAACTCGGCTAGGAAGCTCGATCCCGACAACAATATGGCCCATCAGTCATGTTTATCGCTCTTTTATGCAGTGTTATCGTTAACTACATCACTACCACACAGAGCGTTTCTGTGTGGTGCCCGACAAGTCTCATTTCTGGAAATAAATATGTGGCGGAAAAGCTTCCTCCGCGCTGGTGTTCTGGCCGTTCCACTGACTTTGGCCGCAATGGCGCCTGCTATTGCGGAAGCGCCGGGCGGCGCAAATTCCACCCTTACACAGCCGCAGCTTATTCGTGTCGATCTGGGCAGCGATCAAACGCAGCCGGTTTCCGGTCGGCTGCTGATTTTTGCGATCCCTGAGGCAGAAGCGGAAAAGCAGGCCCACGACGGCAAGGTCACGTACGTCGGCACCAATCCATTCAAGCCGAATCAAGTCGCGGTGGCGGCGCAGGAGGTGCATCACTTGGTGCCCGGTCACAGTGTCATTGCGGATGCCGATGTCATGGCCTTTCCGAAAAAATTCTCGCAGCTCGCGCCGGGCAGTTATGACGTGCAGGTGGTGCTGGACGTCAACCACGACAACAACTACGGCGGACGTGACGCATGCGACGTGGTCAGCGCGGTGACCACGATCAACCTGGGCGACTCTGGGGCCATCCCCGACGTGACGCTGACCCGCACCTTGAAAGCTTCGCCCATCTGGAGTGTTTCGGACCGCTTACAGTCACCGCCGGGGACGGCCAAGGCGTTGGCATTGGCGCACAAGCACACGGACGATGTGGATTTCGTCAGTCCTGCATTGACCGCCTTCTGGGGTCGGCCGATCCACATGCGCGGCTTCGTGGTCAAACCCCCCGGTTATGCCGCGCATCCGTATCGTCATTATCCGGTCGTGTACTGGAATCACGGCTTCGGCGGTCCACCGGCTCTCATGACCTACACGGCTGCCAAGATCTATGGCTTGATGGACAGCGGCAAGCTGCCGCGGATGATCTGGGTGCTTCTGGACTACACAACGCCTACCGGCACCACGGAGTTTGCCAATTCGGTCAACAATGGCCCGTGGGGCACGGCGCTGACGGAGGAATTGATTCCGCACCTGGAATCGATGTACCGCATGGATGGTGACGCCAACGGGCGTTTCCTTCTCGGCCATTCATCCGGCGGTTGGGCCGCGCTGTGGCTTGAGACGCGTTACCCGAAAATGTTCGGCGGTGCCTGGTCGGCTGCGCCCGATCCCGTGGACTTCCACGACTTCGTCGGCGTCGATCTCTATGCGCCTCAGGCCAATGTGTACCATACGAGCGACGGCACGCCGCGACCGTTGATGCGCTTTCACGGCAAGGTGATTGCCACGTTCGAGCAATCCGCGAAATTGGAGCGGGTAATGGGGCCGTATGGTGGGCAGCTGGCCTCGTTCGAGTGGGTCTTCTCGCCGCGCGGCAAGGACGGCCGTCCGGAACAGATGTTCAACCGCGATACCGGCGCGGTGAACCCCAAGGTCGTTACGTACTGGCGCGATCACTACGACATCGCTTATCGCCTGAGGGCGCACTGGTCGCAGCTCAAGCCCTACCTGGATGGCAAGTTGCATATCTTTGTGGGCACGGCCGACAACTTTTATCTGGCCGGCTCGGTTCACAAGCTTGAGTCCGTGCTGGACAGTTTGCATGCCAAAACGGACATCCATTTCCTGCCGGGCAAGACGCACTTTGCCGACCTTTACACCAAGGGC
The DNA here is from genome assembly GCA_050737995.1 of Rhodanobacteraceae bacterium. Taxonomy (GTDB): domain Bacteria; phylum Pseudomonadota; class Gammaproteobacteria; order Xanthomonadales; family Rhodanobacteraceae; genus 66-474. Next base: position 6,923 of record JBOHYR010000008.1, on the reverse strand, counting down.
AAGGACAAGAACTGGCTGCTCGAACAGATGGTCTGGCAGATGTATCACGTGGCGCGACCCAATGCGGAACTACCCAAGAGGGTGGGTTCCGTGCCTGTCAAGTAACAGCGAGTTGCCTACACGGTCGCCAGCAGGTGGGAGCCTTCAGGAGTTCATGGCGGCCCAGGCGCAAAATGCGTCAAAGGCGACACACGCGATGAACTCTTCAGCACGGCTGGACGTTGGTGAACATTCACTGCCACCCATTGTTATCGTTTGTGACCGACCGCTATGAGGCAACTCGATTGCGGTGGCGCACGTCCGGTGTTGGCCGGAACCGGCCTGCTATCTTTGTTCGCTTGTAGACAAGCACTCGTCTGCGCCGCGGTCCACGTTGGCGGCGCTGCCGCCTTTCAGTTGCCCGGATGCAACCACTCGGCCTCGCCTTCGACGTAATGTTCGCGCTTCCAGATCGGCACGCGCGTCTTGACCTCGTCGATCACGTAGCGGCAGGCGTCGAAGGCCGCGGCGCGATGGCCTGCCGACACGCCTGTCCACACCGCGACCTCGCCGAGCGCCAGATCGCCAACGCGATGCACGCAGACAATGCGCTCGACACCGAATTTTTCGCGAGCCTCGTCGATGATCCGCCTGCCTTCGGCTTTGGCAAGCTCGGCATACGCCTGGTACGACAAACCGTTGACCGCGCGGCCGTCATTGTGGTCACGCACCCGTCCCTCGAAACACACCACCGCACCGACACCAGTCGCTTCCAGCCGGCGCTGCAGCGTCGCGGCATCGATCGGGGCAGCGCTGATCAAGAACCCTTCCATCAGCCACCACTCACGGGCGGCAGGAATACGACCTCTGCGCCGTCGACCAGGTCCTGATCCCAGTTTGTGAACTCGCCATCGACCGCCACTCGCAGTCGCTCGGGCGTGAGCGTGAAACCGTGCCGCGCGGCGACTTCGGCGTACAGCGCACGCGGGTTCCCCGCATCGCTGGCGACGTCTTCCTCGCTGCAGCCCGCGGCATCGCGCAACGATGCGAAATACAACAACCGATAGTTCATCGTTTCTTCCGTGGCGTGGCGGGCGCCGACGCCTTTCCTGTCCGCACCCTGCGTTTCCCGCCCGACTTTTCCAGCAGCCGCAGGCGCGCGATCACGATTTCGTGCGACAGTGCCTTGCACATGTCGTACACGGTGAGCGCGGCGACGCTCGCGCCGGTCAGGGCTTCCATCTCGACGCCGGTCTTGTGCACGATCGCAACCTCGCAGCGGATTGCGAGGTCGGTATCCGAGACAAAATCCGCCTCGATTCGGCAACGCTCGATTGCCAGCGGATGGCAGAACGGGATCAGCTCGTGGGTACGCTTGGCCGCCATCGTCCCCGCCACGATCGCGGTATCGATCACCGGGCCCTTGGCGCTGCGCATGCCGCCTTCGCGCAACGCGTCCGCGACCGCTTTCGGAAAACGCACCACGGCTTCTGCTATGGCGACACGCGTGGTCACGTCTTTCGCACCGACATCCACCATACGAGGACGGTTGGCGGAATCGAGATGCGTCATCTTTCCCTTTGACATTCAGCCACCTATACGATACATCTCGACGTGTTCAAGCACGCCCGCCGCGCGCAGTTCCGCCCGGCGTTCGCTGTAGCGGTCGCCGCGATGGCTCCAGATTCCGGCAACCGTCGCGCGCAGCGCCTGGTCGGATTCGCCCGCCCGCAGCAAGGCGCGCAGGTCATGGCCGGTGTGTGCGAACAGGCACGTGTACAACTTGCCATCCGCCGACAGTCGCGCGCGCGTGCAGCCGCCGCAGAACGGCTCGGTCACCGAATTGATGAACCCGACCTCACCGCCGCCATCGCGAAAACGCCAACGGCGGGCGGTCGATGCCGGGCTGCGCTGCAGCGATTCCAGCGGCCAGCGCGCGTCGATTCGAGAAACCAGTTCCGCACCCGGTACGACGCGGTCGCCACGCCAGCCGTTCACGGTGCCGACGTCCATGTACTCGATGAAGCGCACGGAGTGGCCGGTACCGCGGAAGCGCTCGACCAGATCGAGCACGCCGTCATCGTTCACGCCACGCATCACCACGCAATTTATCTTGAGCGGCGAGAAGCCGACCCGCTCGGCCGACGCAATCGCGGCCTCGACATCGGCGAGTTCGCCGCGGCCACCCGACATCCGCCGGAAGACCTCGGGGTCGGCACTGTCCATGCTGACAGTGATCCGCTTGAGACCCGCATCGCGGAGCGATTGTGCAAGCCGCGGCAGCAGCGCGCCGTTGGTGGTGAGCGCGAAATCCTCGACGCCCTCGATAGCAGCCAACCGTGCAACCAGCTTCGGCAAATCGCGCCGCAGCAGCGGCTCGCCACCGGTCAGGCGCAGCTTGCGGACGCCCAGCGACACGAACACGCGCGCAATGCGCTCGATGTCGTCGAAATCCAGCCGCTCGCGCGCACGCAGGAATGCATGGTCCGCGGGATAGGCTTCTTCGGGCATGCAATACGGGCAGCGAAAATTGCAGCGGTCGATCACCGAAATCCGCAGGTCGGCCAGCGTGCGCCCCAGCGCGTCCGGCGGCGCCGGGTTTTGCTGCATTGCGAGGGGCGCTTCGGGTCGCATCAACCCGCCGTGACGCGTACCGGATGCGGCGCGCGCAGTGGATAACGGCCATCCGGTGCGGCAACCTTGAAGCCACGTTCGCGCAAGGCCTCGGCATCGCCCTCGCTGCCATAGTGATACAGCAGAAGTTGCTTGCGCAGTTCGTCTGGATATTCGCGCTGCAGATCATCGGCACCCGCGTGCGAAGGGTTTCCGACCAGCGCGCAGTCGTGCGCGACCAACGTGCGTGCATCGGCTATCGCGGACAGCACTTCGGGAATGGGCCGGGTGTCGCCGGTCCAGGCGAAGCACCCTCGCAGGACCAACCCGAACGAGGTGCCGGGTAAGTGATGGCGCGTCGCGAAGACATCGAACCACCAGCCGTCGAGCCAGAAACCGCGCGACAACGGGATCAGCCTGAAACCTTCCCAGAAATTCGCACCGCCTTCGGCCACGACGTTCGGATAGTCAGCGACCCGCGCTTGCAGGATCGGCACGAGGTTCGCGTGCAGGAACAGTTTCACGCGCCCGCGCTGGTCGGGATTGAACCACGCGGCATGGAACAGGCGCTCCAGTCCGGCGACATGATCCATGTGTCCGTGGGTGATGAACACAGCCGCAGGCAGCGTGCCGTAACTGCGCAGATAATGTTCCAGCGTACCGGGCCCGCAATCGATCAGCAGCACCGGTTTGCCGTCATGCTCCAGCACGGCGCCGGAAGAGCCGAGATCCACCGCGCTCGCGGCGCCGGCGCCCAGCACGTGCAGCGACCAGACGCCTTCGGCGGGTCCAGATTCCGGAACCGTCGAATTGGCCCCCGTATCGATCTTCGCGTTCTTCATGGATTCTTTCCGGAGGCGCGCTCGTAGCCGCGCATCAGTGGCGTCCAGATTTGGCCGTCCAGCGCCACTTCGTCATGATCGCACGCGCCGACCTTCAACAGCGAGCGTTTCAAGCGTGCGAGGTTGGCCAGTTTCCACGCTGTTCCCGTCGCACGGATCTCGCCGCGGTCGAAGTCGATCAGCCAGAGCCCGTTCGCGTTGACCAGAATATTGTGCGCGTTCAAGTCGGCATGATCCACCCCCGCATCGTGGAATCGGGCGACGAGTCCGCCAACCTGCTCCGCCAACCCGGCATCCAGATGCCGTTCGTGAATCATGTGCGCAAGTGTCACAGCGCCTTCGATCGTGCGCGTGATCAAGTCGGCGGCGTAGTACGGGCCGCGCCGCTGGTAACGTGCCGCGATCGGCGCCGGCACCGGAAGGCTGCGCAGGAAAAGCTCCGCCAGCAGACGGAATTCCGCAAACCCGCGGCTGTGCGTGCGCCCGTTCCACAAATAGCGATCGCCCAACAGTGGGGCCATCCATCCGCCGCGGCGGTAGTGTCGCAACACGCACGAGCCGACCGGCGTGTCGATGAACGCAACACCGCCGCGGCCGCCGTCTGCAGACAGCATCCGGCCCTGGCGTTGCCAGAATGCGGGGTCGAACCATGCCTGGGACGGCGACTCGGGCAATGCCGCGTCGAATACCATCGCACCGCTGCCGGATGCGACAATACGCGGGTCGACCACGCGGCGTTCATCACCTGATTGCGTTGGCGCTTTCACATCCCAAGTCTAGCAAGCCGATGCCAGCAATCCCCCGATCCATTTGCCTACTGCGCACCTCCGCCCTCGGCGACGTCACCCACGTGGTGCCGATGGTAAGAACGCTGCAAACCGCGTGGCCTGCAACACGCCTGACGTGGATCGTCGGCAAGCTGGAGCGGAAGCTGGTCGGCGATATCGAAGGGATCGAGTTCGTGGTGTTCGACAAGGATGCCGACATCGCGGGCTTCCAGGCCACGCGCCGGGCACTCGCCGGACGCCGCTTCGATGCGCTATTGCACATGCAAGTCGCGATGCGCGCCAATCTGCTGAGCCTCGCCGTACACGCCGACCGGCGCATCGGCTACGACCACGCGCGATCAAAGGACCTGCACGGCCTGTTCGTGCGAGAGCGCATTCCGGCGCGCTCGGGCGAGCACGTGCTCGATGCGATCGGCAGCTTCGTCGAACCGCTGGGGCTGCGACAAACATCGGTGCGCTGGGACATTCCGATTCCCGACGAAGCACACGAATGGGCCGCGGCGCAATGGCCCGATGATGGGCAACCCACCCTGCTGATCAATGCCGCTTCCAGTCACACCCTGCGCAATTGGGGCGCAGAGCGCTACGCGGCCGTCGCAGATCACGCCGCGCAAGCCTTGCGGATGCGGGTGATGCTGACCGGCGGTCCGTCGCCCGCAGAGCGCGCGCTGGGCGATGCGATTCTCGCCCAAATGAAAACCCGACCGCTCGACCTGATCGGCAGAGACACCCTGAAACGCGCACTGGCGCTGTATCAACGCGCAACCATCTTGCTTACGCCGGACGCGGGCCCCATGCACATGGCCAACGCGGTCGGGGCCCGCGTACTGGGTCTGCACGCCGCCAGCAACCCCGCGCGCTCGGGCCCCTATTCCGATCGCCGCTGGTGCGTGGACCGCTACGACGATGCCGCACGCAAGTACCTGCGCAAATCCGCCGCGGAGATACCGTGGGGCACCAAGATCGAATACCAAGGCGTGATGGACCTGGTGATGGTCGATGATGTCATCGGCAAACTCGAGGCCGCGCTTCAGGTGGCGCTGTAATCCTGATACGACTTTTGGACACGTTACCCGGCCTATGTTTCAAGGAATATTGCGAATCTAGCTACCCACGTGGCTACCCATTTGGGACGAAGAGACCAACTTGCAACGGTGCGCCACGTGTCATCGACGAGATCTCCTCCAGAACTGTAGTGCAAGGCTATGAGCGGTCAGCCGCTGAGCGTCACCGACTCCGCTGCGGCTCTGGCTTCAAGCGCTTCGCCAGCGCCTTGTGCGCGACGGCTGCCAAGGCCTCGCGCTCGGTGGCTAGGTTCGGCAGGTTGGCAAGAAACTGTCTCACCTCCTTTGCAAGCGCTGCCTGCCCCGTATCTTCCAGTGCGATCGCGAGTTGTCCCCACGCTCGACGCACTTTCCGCTGGCGTTCGCGTGTGGCGGTTGTCCAAGGCGCCGCCGCTTCGGGTGCTTGGTCGTGCGTGACTGTTTTAAGCGCCTGGTTGACCTTCCACCGCGACACCCGCGAGCTGCGTCGTACGTTCATGTGACGGATCGCTTGGCGCTGTCCTTTGCGCACCACGCCGCGCGCACGCCGCGGTGTGGCTTCGGCTTCGACGTTGCGCATTCGAAGTTGTTCGGCGAACCCTTCGCGCCAAGCCTGCAGGTCGCCCTTGTGGGGATCGAGCCGTTGACCGTGGTGTCCACGGGTCTTGATGGTCAGGTGTGCGTGCGGGTTCTCGGGGCGCTTGGGATCGGAATCGTGGTTGTGGTGCGCAAGAAGATAGTCGTACTCACCGCCGAACGTCTTCTGCGCGAACGCCCTGGCTGCCTCGGAGACGGCCTGCGGGTCGGTCCCCGGCGGCATCGACAGAATCACGTTGATGGTGTCGCGGGCCCTTGTGGGTCGATCGATCCCGCAATCGCCCCACCATTCGACGGCCAAACTGTGTACGCCGGTGGTGCCGCGAATCACCTCGCCGCTTTCCCGTTCGCCCTCAAGTTTGCCGTTACGGGTGATGTAGGCCAGGTGTTCCTTGAGGCTTCGGAATCCCCGTGCACTGCCGGTGACCTTCACCATCACCTCGGGGCGCCGGCGCACGATCCGGCTGATCCGGTTGATCACCTTGGCATGACTACCGCCCGACCCGGAGTGGTCGCCATGCCGACGCTGCTTGGCTCGGACCGGCGTTTGAAAGAGCAATCCCGCCGGGCCGAGGATCGGATCCTCCTCCTCAAGATTCGACATCACCACCTCCCCGATGGGTGGCGCGGATCATCGTGGCCGTGACTGTGCGGCGCAGGGTCTCAACCTTCTCGGCCAGGTCCGGTAGATCGAGAAGATCGCCCACCAGGCGATCACTCCGCAGCAGCACGTGGACCAGCGTGTTGAGGTTTCGCCCGACGGCCGACAGTTCCCGTATGGCATCCCGCAGCTCGACCAGCTCATCCTTGGCGAAGGGAATCGCATTCTCCAGCCGGTGTCGCAACTGCCGCACGATCCAGGCTTGGGCCGAATACCCCTCGGGGGTGGCCAACGCTCGAATCGCCTGAATCTCGTTGGCCCACAATCGCAGCTTGATCTGGCCACTCGACCCGCCACGACCTGCCTGGGTTTCGTATCGGGCAAAGTATGAAACGCCCGGCGTTGAACCCGCGAGGTTGGTCGCGACCAGCCGACGGAGCAGAAGGGCTTCGCTCAATCC
>JBOHYR010000007.1:0-3088 GCA_050737995.1 Rhodanobacteraceae bacterium | reverse complement strand
CTATTGTGCTTGTCCCAGCCATTGTGTCGGCCGTTGTCGTGGTGATCGCGATAGTGCGGGTCGTGACCCCAGCGTGCGCGTTGCATCTGCCAACGGTTGCCGTGATGCACCCAGTGCGGCCGGTAATAGACGTAGCCGGGGCGGTTGCGGTGCCAGTTTCCGGTCACCCACACGTAGCGTTGGCCGCTCCAGTTCCAGTAACCCGGCGCCCAGACGTAGCCCGGACGCGGCGCGGGCACTGCTTCATAGCGCAGCGGTGGTGGCGGCGTGCCGACGCTGAAGCTCAGACTGACTTGCGCCGACGCGGGTGGCGTGAAGGTCGCGGTGGCGCCTCCAGCGACGGCCAGCGCGGCGAGCAATGCGAGTTTGCGTGTGTGCACTATGCACCTCCTTCATGATCGGCCCGAAGTGGCCTCACCCCGAGAGTAACAACGGATTGCAAGCAAACGCCCATTTCACCGATTGTTCATTCAGACGGCATCGGGGGTTCCGTTCAGCACGCGTTAGAATGAGGCAATGAGCCAGACTGCCATCGATCTTTCGTCCCGCGAAGCCAGGCCCGACACCACGCCGCTGCGCTTCGTCACCGCCGCCAGCCTGTTCGACGGGCACGACGCCGCCATCAACATCATGCGGCGCATCATCCAGTCGCAGGGCGCCGAAGTAATCCATCTCGGCCACAACCGTTCGGTGGAAGACGTCGTGCGCGCCGCGCTGCAGGAAGACGCCGACGGCATCGCGCTGTCCAGCTACCAGGGCGGCCACGTCGAATACTTCAAGTACATGGTCGACATGCTGCGCGAACGCGGCGCCGGGCACATCCGCGTGTTCGGCGGCGGCGGCGGCACCATCACGCCCGAGGAAATCCGCGAGCTGCAGGATTACGGCGTCGAGCGCATCTACCACCCCAACGACGGCATGAAACTCGGTCTGGTGGAAATGATCGAGGACGTAGTCGGTCGCGCCAGTGCGGCAAGGGACGCGGGGCAACGAGAAAAAGGCAGCCACGCGCTCGCGCATCCCGATATCGATCACGAGATCGACATTGGAAAGATGCTTTCCGAAATCGAGGACGGCGGTTTCTCCGAATCCGAATTGAAGATGCTGCGCAAGCAGTGGACGGGCGCGTCGCACGGCACCGTTCCGGTCATCGGCATCACCGGCACCGGCGGCGCCGGCAAATCGAGCGTCGTCGACGAACTGCTGCTGCGCTTCCTGCATTCGTTCCCGGAAATGCGCATCGCGGTGCTGGCCGTCGATCCGACCCGCCGCAAGGGTGGCGGCGCACTGCTGGGCGATCGCATCCGCATGAATGCGCTGCGCTCGCATCGCGTGTTCATGCGTTCGATGGCGACCCGACGCGCACACGCTGCCACCAGCGCCGTGCTGCACGACTGCATTGCATTCCTGAAATCACTGCCGTTCGATCTGGTGATCGTCGAAACCGCCGGCATCGGCCAGGCGGACACCGAAATCGTGGACTTGGTCGATTTCCCGGTGTACGTGATGACCAGCGACTACGGCGCGGCCAGCCAGCTCGAAAAGATCGACATGCTGGATTTCGCGCAGCTCGTGGTGCTCAACAAGTACGACCGCCGCGGCGCCGAGGACGCGCTGCGCGACGTGCGCAAGCAGTGGAAGCGCAACCACACCGCGTTCAAGATGCCGGACGAAGACGTGCCGGTGTACCCCACCATCGCCAGCCAGTTCAACGACCCCGGCGTCACCTGGATGTTCGTGAACCTCTGCCGCCTGCTGCGCGAGAAAGTTTTGCATCCCTCTCCCTCCGGGAGAGGGACCGAGGGTGAGGGTACGACCGGAGCGAAGGAGGCGAACCCTTCCACGTCCGCGCAAGACCCGAACCCTCACCCCAGCGCTACGCGCTCGGCCGATGGCCGCCTCTCCCGGGGGGAGAGGGGAGAAAGCCCGTCCCGGGCGGAGAGGGGAGAAAGTGCGCACTGCGACTTCAAGCCCCAGGCCGACACCACGCTGAAAGAACCCCGCGCCACCGTGCTGATCCCCGGCAAGCGCGTGCGCTACCTCGCCGAAATCGCCGAGCAGGGCAGGGGTATCAACGCCGATATCGCGCGCATGGCCGAAGCCGCATCCAAGGCGCAGCACTACTACGAATCGCTGAAGGAACTGGAAGACAAGAAGCTGCCGCGCGAACTCGACACCTATCAGTCGGCCGACATGCTTTCGCACATCGGCACCAACGCGCCGGTCTCCGACCGCAGCCTGTTGCTGTTGCGTCAACGCTACAACGAAGCCATCAAGGAACTCACCGCCGAAGCGATCACCTTGTTGCGCGGCTGGCCCGCGCGCAAGGGCGCCGTCACCGCCGAATTCAACGAATACACCGTGCGCGGCAAGGCCATCAAGGTCTCGAACTACCGCGAAACCCTGTCGCACCAGAAGGTGCCGAAGATCGCGCCGCCGACGACCGAAGACTGGGGCGAGCAGCTCAAGTACCTGATGCTGGAAAACCTGCCCGGCGCCTATCCCTACACCGGCGGCGTGTATCCGTACCGGCGCTCCGGCGAAGACCCCACCCGCATGTTCGCGGGCGAAGGCACGCCCGAGCGCACCAACCGCCGCTTCCATTACGTGTCGCGCGGACAACCCGCATCGCGGCTTTCCACCGCGTTCGATTCGGTCACCCTGTATGGCGAAGACCCGGCGCCGCGCCCGGACATCTACGGCAAGATCGGCAACTCCGGCGTCAGCATCGCCACGCTCGACGACATGAAGAAGCTGTATTCGGGGTTCGATCTGTGCAACCCCAAGACCAGCGTCTCGATGACCATCAACGGCCCCGCGCCGATGATCCTCGCGATGTTCATGAACACCGCGATCGACCAGCAGGTCGAGAAATACCTGAAGGAAGACGACGCGCGCTGGGCGGCGGCCGAAAAGAAGATCGACGCGCTGTACAAGGATCACAAGCGCCCGCAGTATCACGGCGATCTGCCGCAAGGCAACGACGGTCTGGGCCTCGGCCTGCTCGGCGTCAGCGGCACGCAACTGGTCGATGCCGAGACCTACGACAAGATCAAGACCCACACGCTCTCGACCGTGCGCGGCACCG
>JBOHYR010000006.1:0-16500 GCA_050737995.1 Rhodanobacteraceae bacterium | reverse complement strand
CCCTTGAACGGGACGCCGGCCAAGGTCAGCGCGGCCGAGGCGCCCAGCAACGCCGGGATGTCGCCGTTCACTTCGGGATTCATCGACACGACGGTCGCGACGATCTGGACTTCGTTCTTGAACGCTTCCGGGAACAACGGACGGATCGGGCGATCGATCAGGCGGCTGGTAAGCGTTTCCTTTTCGGTGGGACGGCCTTCACGCTTGAAGAAGCCGCCGGGAATACGTCCGGCGGAGTAGAACTTTTCCTGGTAATCGACGGTGAGCGGGAAGAAATCCTGTCCCTCGCGCGCTTTCTGCGCGGCGGTCGCCGCGACCAGCACCACGGTGCCGCCCATGCTGACCAGCACCGCGCCGGAGGCCTGGCGCGCGATCTCGCCGGTTTCGATGGTGACGGCGTGTTCGCCGTACTGGACTGTCTTGGTTACTTTTGCCACGGGAATTGTCCTGTTTTGAGTGCGTTAGAGGGGAACGCAGAAAGCCGGCGAGCGTTCGGATGCGACGGCTGCCGGCGCCAAGATTCAGTGATGCCTGATTCTGGAGTGCGTGATATTCAGCGACGCAGCCCGAGACGGCCGATCAGCGCCTGATAGCGCTCGGCGTCCTTGCTCTTGAGATAGCCAAGCAGGCGACGGCGATGATTGACCATCTTCAGCAGACCACGGCGCGAGTGGTGGTCCTTCTTGTGTGACTCGAAGTGACCGGACAACTGCTGGATGCGTGCGGAAAGCAACGCGACCTGTACCTCCGGCGATCCGGTATCGGTGGGTGCGCGGCGGTAGTCTTCGATGATCTTGCTGGTTTGCTCGGTGGAAAGCGGCATGGGAGCCTTCTCGATGAATGAACGGATCCCGACACGTGGCTTGTGCAACGGCACCGCAATGCCGTTGCACAAGCCGCCGCCGGGATGGATGGGACCCGAATCTCACGGGTCGGTGAGCCGAATAGTCTAACCGCAACAAGCGGTTGGCAACAAGGCCCGGAGATAGCGCCAAAAGGCATCGCCCATCCGTATTTGCGCCCGCGTGCGGACAGGATTTTCCATGAAAAACGCCCCGTACGAGCCGGGGCGTTCAATTCGGCAACCTAGGCCTTGCAGGCTTTCGATTACTTGCCGCTGGAAGCCGGCGCCGAGGACGCAGCCTTCTTGGCATGCTGATGCGTCTTGGTATGGTGCATCTTGGAGTGATGATGCCCTTCCTTGGTGGCCTTGTGCTTGGCCTGGGCCGGCGCGGTGGTCGGCGCCGAGCTGGCGGGCGTGGTCTGGGCGGCGAAGGCCGGGATCGAGAACGCAGCCGCCACGAAGGCGGCAAGAATCAGCTTACGCATTGAAATGGTCTCCTGGAAATGCGCGGGCCACAGCGGCCCGGCGCAGCGCATACTCTACCCGTTCGGCAAACTGGACGCTGAACGCCCGCAGCGTCCCTTGGCAGATCGGCCCCGGAGAAAAATGGATTGACCGACACGCGACGGTTCGCCATCCTCGCCAGCTGTTCTCGCCTTGACTCCGGATCCGCAACAGATGGCTGCTTCCACCCGCTACAACGCCGCCGACATCGAAGTGCTGTCGGGCCTCGAACCAGTGCGCCGGCGCCCCGGCATGTATACCGACACCAGCCGCCCGAACCACCTGATCCAGGAGGTCGTGGACAACTCGGTCGACGAAGCATTGGCCGGCTACGCACAGCTGATCGAAGTGACCGTCCACAAGGACGGCTGGGTGACGGTCAGCGACGACGGCCGCGGGATGCCGGTCGACATCCACCCAGAAGAGGGCCTTCCGGGCGTGGAACTGATCCTGACCCGCCTGCATGCAGGCGCCAAGTTCTCGGATCGCAACTATACGTTCTCGGGTGGCCTGCACGGCGTTGGCGTATCGGTGGTCAACGCGCTCTCGTCGTTTCTGGAAGTGTTGATCCGGCGCGAGGGCCACGAATACCGGATGCGTTTCAAGGGCGGCGAACCGGTCGGCCAACTGGCAGTGCTGGGCGAAGTGGCGAAACGCCGCAACGGCACCACCCTGCGTTTTCTGCCTGACCCGAAATACTTCGATACGCCCAAGGTTTCCTTGCCGAAATTGAAACATCTGCTGCGCGCCAAGGCCGTGCTGTGCGCGGGCCTGAGCGTGCGCCTGCTGGACGAGGCAACGGGTGAGCAGGAGGAATGGCGTTACGAGGACGGGTTGTCGGAGTACCTCGAGTCCGAATTGGACGGTGCGGCTTGCCTGCCGCAGGAATTGTTCGTGCATCACACACAGCACGATGGCGGTGGCATCGACGCCGCGCTCGCATGGGTGCCGGAAGGCGAACTGGTGCAGGAAAGCTATGTCAACCTGATCCCCACCATCCAGGGCGGCACCCACGTCAACGGCCTGCGCTCGGGCCTGACTAACGCACTGCGTGAATTCTGCGACCTGCGCAACCTGCTGCCGCGTGGGATGAAGCTCTCGCCCGAAGATGTCTGGGAGCGCGTTGCATTCGTGCTGTCGGTAAAGATGCGCGATCCGCAATTCGCGGGCCAGATCAAGGAACGCCTGAGTTCGCGCGACGCCGCGGGCACGACCGAGAACACGCTGCACGATGCGTTTTCGCTGTGGCTGAACCAGAACGTCGCGGCGGGCGAGGCCATCGCACAACTGGCGATCGAACACGCGGCGGCGCGCATGAAGGCCGCGAAACGCGTGGTGCGCAAGAAGATCACCCAGGGCCCCGCCCTGCCCGGCAAGTTGGCCGACTGCGCGTCCTCGGATCCCGATCGCACCGAACTGTTCCTGGTGGAAGGCGATTCCGCCGGCGGCTCCGCCAAGCAGGCGCGCGACAAGGATTTCCAGGCGATCCTGCCGCTGCGCGGCAAGATCCTCAACACCTGGGAAGTGGAATCGCAATCGGTACTGGCTTCGGAAGAAGTGCACAATCTCGCGATCGCGATCGGCTGCGACCCCGGCAAGGATGACCTGTCCGGCCTGCGCTACGGCAAGGTCATCATCCTCGCCGACGCCGATTCCGACGGTCTGCACATTGCCACGCTCCTGTCGGCCCTGTTCCTGAAACACTTCCCTGCACTGGTGCAAGGTGGCCATACGTACGTCGCGATGCCGCCGCTATTCCGCGTGGATGTCGGCAAACAGGTGTTCTACTGTCTTGACGAATCCGAACGCGACACGCTGCTGAAACGCATCGAGCGCGAAAAAATCAAGGGTGCCATAGCCGTCACGCGCTTCAAGGGACTCGGCGAAATGAACCCGGCGCAGTTGCGCGAATCCACCATCCATCCCGACACCCGCCGCCTCGTCCAGCTCACTGTGGACGATGGCGAAGCCACCGCGAAGCTCATGGACATGCTGCTGGCCAAGAAGCGCGCGGCTGACCGGCGCAACTGGCTGGAAGAAAAAGGCGATCTGGCGTCGCTGGAAGTATGACCCCTGCTTGCGACCCCGCGGCGTTGCTGCAATGCTTGCCGCATGACCGCCGCGCCACCGGGTGACTCCGCGGAACTCGCGGACCTGCTGCGCGCCAGTGCCAGCGGGGACCATGCGGCATTCGCGGCACTGTATCGCCACACTTCATCCAAGCTGTTCGGCGTGTGCCTGCGCATGTTGCGTGAGCGCGGCGAGGCGGAGGATGCCTTGCAGAATGTCTACATAGCGGTCTGGCGACGCGCCGGCAGTTTCGATTCCGCCCGCGCCACTGCCATGACATGGCTGATCACGCTGGCGCGCAACCAGTGCATCAATCGCCTGCGCAAGTATCGTGAGGTACCGCTGGACGACGGGGCGGCCGAAAACCTGACCGACCCCGAGCCCGACCCGCCTGCGCAGACCGAAGCAAGCGCCCAACGGCGTCGTCTCGAGCGATGCCTCGACGGGCTGGGTGCACCGCAGAAATCGGCAGTTCGTGCAGCTTTTTTCTCCGGCGCCACGTACAACGAATTGGCGACACGCGAAAGCGTGCCGCTTGCGACCATGAAAAGCTGGATCCGCCGCAGCCTGATCCTCCTGCGAACCTGTCTGGAACAATCGACCTGAATCGTGACTACGCCGCTTGACCACGAAGCTGAAGATCTGCGTTACGCCGAGTACGTGCTCGGAGTGCTGGACGCGGAAGCGCGCGCCGCGATCGAGCATGACATTGCTTCCGATCCGCGAGTCGCGGCGGAAATCGCGCGCTGGCAGCAACACCTGTTGCCACTGGCCGAGGACATCGCGCCCGTGACTCCACCGGAAAACGTCTGGGTAAGCCTGCGTAACACGCTCGAACATCCTGCGCCACACCGGCTGGCCACCCCCGAACGGCAAAGCGCGTGGAACAGCGTCACCTTCTGGCGATCGCTGGCGTTCAGTGCCGGCGCAATCGCCGTAGCCTGCATCGTTGCCTTGATCGTGCTCCCGCGCACGTCCGTTGCGCCGCCTCCCTCCCCCAGCGTCGCGTACATGGCATCCACCATCACCCAGACCGACGGCCAGGTCGGCTGGACCGCGACGATGGATCTGCAGCACGCGCGAATGATCGTGGTTCCCGCCAAGCCGCAGACGATCGCAGCCGGACACGCTCCCGAACTGTGGCTGATCCCCGCCGGCCAAAAACCCATCGCGGTGGGCATGATCGACACCGCCGCGCCGACCACCATCACGCTCCATCGGAAGGTGCTTGGGCGATTGGGCACCACCGCCGCGCTGGCGGTCTCGGTCGAACCACCGGGCGGCTCGCCGACCGGTCAGCCGACTGGCCCGGTGATCGCCAAAGGTGCTATCGGCGGCGCTTGATGGAAAAGTGAACACCAGCCAACTTTGGCTGCATCCGTTCATTGCTCAACCACGTATCTCCTCATGCTTCCGACCCGTGAAGCGGCCTCATCAAGGAGATCGAACATGCAACTCAATTACTCGGCACGCGCTCTGGCGATTGGTCTGTCAGTGGCACTGGGCGCAGGCGCCGTAGCGCCCGCCGCCATCGCCGCCGATATGGGCACGCAGCACACCGTCATGGTCGGTGGTGCGGCAATGTACCCATCACGCAACATCATCCAGAATGCCATTCATTCGAAAGATCACACCACTCTGGTCGCGGCGGTCAAGGCTGCGGGCCTGGTCAAGACGCTGGAGGGTCCCGGCCCGTTCACCGTGTTCGCGCCGACCAACGAGGCCTTTGCCGCGTTGCCGGCCGGTACGGTCAAGACGCTGCTCAAACCCACAAACAAGGCCGAGCTGACCAAGATCCTGACCTATCACGTGGTACCGGGCCGCTATACCAGCAGCGAACTTGCCGCCGATGCGGCAAACAACGGCGGCACGGTGAGCCTCAAGACCGTCGAAGGCGATTCGATCAAGATCGGCAAGGATGCCATGGGTGGCTGGACCGTCACCGACGACAAGGGCGATGTCGCGCACATCACCATCCCGGACGTGATGCAGTCCAATGGCGTGATCTTCGTCATCGACAAGGTGTTGATGCCGTAATAAATGGTCCTGCACGTGTTGTCACCCGTCTCGGGGGGGGTAGCCTGTCCCTCTCCCACACGTGGGGGAGGGACATCATTACGGGCGGTCTGTCGCACGGGGCGGCCTGTTCGATGTGACCACTTGACGATCACGAAGCCATTCTTCGTCGCACCATACGCATCGAGGTAACCCGCGATCCTGTCAGATGCCTTTGACAGCCAGCGCATTGTTCGGGCGTCGTAGCGGGATCGGCCAGCGCGCGCGGCAGGTCGGTAAGCGTTATGTTATGCATTTCCATCACCCCGATTGCGATCATGTCCCTTTCGCCCCCATTCAACCTGCAAGCATGGATCGACGAACACCGGCATTTGCTGAAACCGCCAGTCGGCAACAAGTGCATCGTCGACGGTGACTTCATCGTCATGATCGTCGGCGGTCCGAACGCCCGCACCGATTACCACTGGGACGAGGGTCCCGAATTTTTTTATCAACTCGAAGGCGAAATGGTGCTGCGCGTGCAGGATGACGGAGCGCGCCGCGACCTGCCGATCCGCGCGGGAGAAATCTTCTATCTGCCTCCGCGTACACCGCATTCGCCGCAGCGAATGCCGAACTCGATCGGGCTGGTGATCGAGCGCCGCCGGCTGCCACACGAAAAGGATGGTCTGTTGTGGTTCTGCGAAAAATGCAATCACAAGCTGTACGAGGAATATTTCGTACTCGGCAGCATCGAGAAGGACTTCCCGCCTGTATTCAACCGTTATTACGGCTCGCTGGAGGCGCGCACCTGCAAGAGCTGCGGCCACGTCGATC
The DNA here is from genome assembly GCA_050737995.1 of Rhodanobacteraceae bacterium. Lineage (GTDB taxonomy): Bacteria > Pseudomonadota > Gammaproteobacteria > Xanthomonadales > Rhodanobacteraceae > 66-474. The sequence continues at coordinate 10,250 of JBOHYR010000006.1, read as the reverse complement.
AACCACCGAGCAAGTAAGCGTGTGGTGCGCGGGGTGGGGGTCGAACCCACATGACCTTGCGGTCGGGGGATTTTAAGTCCCCTGCGTCTACCGATTTCGCCACCCGCGCACTATCTGCACGCCACACCTCGCCATAGTAACGTTGCCTTCACGAGGACATACCGGACATGGCGAATCGGCATTCGTATCGGACCATTCCGGACTGGCAACAGCTCACGCGGCAACGGACAACGGCATACGCGCGTTCCGGGTGCTCGAACACGCCAACGTTGCGGGCAGCGGGGCAATTCGCGAAGAAATGCAACGTCGAGACACTGGAATAAGCGTGACGTACGCACCGCTGGCGAGCGGCGTGACAAGCGTCGCCAAAGTCCTCAGCAGCTGCGGAAATATTCGGCGAAATGCCGGGCATCGACCCCCAGCGACCAGCCATCCGGAAAGCGGCCTGTCGCTGCATGCACCTTGGGGTCGACAGCGGCCATCGACCGGTTGAATCCGCCGCCTAAAGCCGCCATTCGCCTCAAGGCCGCTACGCTGGCGGCATTCCCTTCCAGGCGGCCGTTGACCCATCTTGTTCAGCCATATCGGGTTCGGATCGAAGCCGCGGTGGTGCGGTCGAACTGCGTATTACAAGTTCGGGGCTGAATCCACGATTGCCCGCCTTTTCATCGCGACTGTCCACCAACTGCGCAATCAACAGCCGTGCGGCATGGGCGACCAAATCCTCGGTAGCCTGACGCGCAGTGGTCAACGCCGGCCACGATTGCCTGGAAAACGGGCTATCCTCGAAGCCTGCGACCGACAGGTCATGAGGTACCTCCATACGCAGCGAGCGGGCCGCGTGCAAAACACCGGCGGCAATTTCATCATTGGATCCGAAGATAGCCGTGGGCCGGTCCGGAAGTGCCAACAGTTTGCGTGCGCCACGAAATCCGTCGTCAAATGAAAAATCGCCAGTTACGATCAATGCACCATCTTGCTCCACGCCGTAGTCGCGCAACGCATCGACGTAGCCCTGGAAACGTTCCGAACTGGACTGATGCTGCTGTCCACCCCAGAGAAACCCGATACGGTGGTGGCCCAAGCGAATCAGGTGTTCGATGATCTCGTACGTGGCGTGGCGATCATCCACATAAACACATGGCCAGCCGTCCTCGGGATCTTTCGCCGCAGAAATGATTCGTACCAAGGGTACTTCGTGTTCGGTCAGGCACCGGATCAGTTCGAGTTGACCCGACAACGGTTGTGCCAGCACCAGCCCCCCCAGGCGGGAGCGCCGCACCAGATCCAGCAGCTCATCGGCCAACTGCGGCGAGGTCGAATCACAGGGGTGGATTTGCAGTCCGAAGCCCAACTCGCGACATACCGCCAACGCACCTTTCTGCGCACTGATGATGTAGTGGGAATTGGGGTTGTCATAGGCCAGACCTATGGCATAAGGCTTTGCGTTTCGCAAGCGTCGCGCAGACAGATCCGGTGTGTAGTGCAGCTCCTCGATTGCCTGCTGCACCTTCGCGCGGGTGGATGCATGGACCGAGGGCTCGTTGTTGACCACTCGTGAGACGGTCTGCAGGGAAACCCCGGCACGCCCGGCGACGTCTCTGATTGTGCTAATTCGCATGGTGACACTCTGGCAGACCTGTCCAACAGGACGACAGCCAAGTTCGACCGGCGCCGCTGGGGCTTAGCTTATCACTTGATGAGAACGTTACCATGTCGTTCTCAAAAAAACTTACAAGTCATCTGCAGAACGCGTGTCTGCGTGTATGTGGGCAACCTGAGAGATTCCGGTAACGCACATCATCCACAGAACACGATTTCAATATTAATGGTTGTTTATGAAGCATAATTTGTCGATAAATAAAGATCGAATGAGAGTGTAGTCCCTCAAGCGAATCGGCATACTCGCGTCATTATCATGATTTGACAACGTTATCATTGAGTATCAGACTTGAATGTGATGAGCGAGGGCAATTGACGCCCGCCCCCGACTGTAGACAAAGGGAGGCTGTTTCGGGTGACTCGGGGTGTCAACCAGCCCGCGATCTACGCCATGGGTCAGGCCAACGACTCGTTCATGGCGGTGGATGTGGGCGGAACCCATGTCCGTGTGGCACTCGCGCACCGTGCAACCCGCGGCCGCGTCCACATAACGAACGTCACCACCTACGTCGGCGCCGAATACTCCAGCCTCGGTAACATCCTTTGCGCGTTCATGGCCGCACACGCCACGCCAATCGATCACTGTGTGTTGGCATGCGCCGGCTACCGTCTCGATAGCGTAGTCGTCAACAACAACCTGCCTTGGGTTGTCGACACCGATCAACTACGCAATGCACTGGGCTTGCAAGATCTGTCGTCACTCAATGATTTTGAGGCTTTGGCCTACGCCACGAAGTATATCGACGAGCGTCCAACCACCCTCCTCAGTACGTGTTCGAAGGGTAACGACATCGGGCCGGTGATCATAGTCGGACCAGGCACAGGGCTTGGTTCATCGGTATTCGTTCCCGGAACCCCAAGATCGGTTGTTCTGGTAAGCGAAGCCGGACAAATCAATCTTGCCCCCGGCACTGAGCTGGAGATGCGAGTCTTGGCCATCCTCGCACGCGCGGACCCCTACGTTTCCTACGAACAAGTACTGTCGGGTCCGGGCCTGATCAACTTGTATCGCGCCTTGGGCGAGTGCCGGAACGAACCGGCTCCACTGGACGATCCAGAAGCCATCACACGTAGTGCCCAATTAGGTGATGACGGGCTCACACGGCAAACCCTGGACACGTTCTGTGCGCTGCTGGGCAGCTTCGTTGGCAACATGGCTATGCTGTACAACGCCAGTGGCGGGGTGTACCTGGCTGGCGGGGTCGTCTCGCATATCCGCGATTTCCTCTTACAAAGCGACTTTCTCGAACGTTTCCTGGCCAAAGGCCAAACGCGACCGTTTCTGGAACGCGTGCCGGTGCGGCTGATCGAACACGGCCCAACGGGTATCGTTGGTGCCGTCAATTGGTATCTGCAGAAATTGGATAGTGCCATACAGCGGACTGACGACGCGACACCGTCATTTCCAGGCGATGCTTGCCGGGTAACGATGGAAGAGTGCCGGCCATGATCCTCCGAAGCGAGGCAGTCGCACTCGGGTTCAACCGGGTACAGGGCGACCGCCATGCCGCTGTTGGCACACCTCGCCACAACTCGTAGGGGGAGCAACATGCCAATAGCAGACAATTCACCCGGAGTCGTAAAGAAACCATCGGCGACGCAAGGTTTTCATCGCTCGCTGGGATTACTTCCCGCGACTGCGGTCAACATGACCCAGATGTGCGGCATCGGGCCGTTCATCACCATTCCGGTGATGGTTGCAACGATGGGCGGACCGCAAGCAATCATCGGCTGGATTGTGGGAGCAGTGTTGGCGATGGCCGATGGGCTGGTTTGGGCTGAGCTGGGAGCCGCCATGCCGGGCGCGGGCGGAACCTACATCTACCTGCGCGAGGCTTTTCAGTACCGTACCGGCAAGCTCATGCCGTTCTTGTTCATCTGGACCGTGATGCTCACCATCCCGCTCATCATGTCGACGGGCATCATCGGACTGGTGGAGTATCTGGAATTTTTCTTTCCCCACATGAGCTGGCTCACGGTACACCTGGTGGGGCTGGGGGCGACAGCTTTGGTCGTATTTTTGCTTTATCGGCGCATCGAATCGATCGGGGTCATCACCACTGCGTTGTGGGTGATCATGCTGGTGAGCGTGGCTGCCGTGATCGGCGCATGTTTTTCGGACTTCAATCCGCATCTGGCCTTCACCCTTCCCGCGGGAGCCTTCGGCAGCCACTTCGTCATGGGACTTGGCGCGGGCCTGATCATCGGCATCTACGATTACCTCGGCTACTACACCACTGCCTACATGGGCGACGAGTTGCGCGATCCCGGCCGGGTGATGCCGCGATCCATCATCATTTCCATCATCGGCATGATGATCATCTATCTGGCGCTCAATGTTGGCGTCCTTGGCGTCATGCCATGGCATGAAGTCGCCAAATCCACCTCCATCGCATCGGCCGTCGTCGAACACGCATGGGGCGGAGTGGCAGCCGCCATTGTCACGCTACTCATCATCGTGACGGCATTTGCCTCCGTCTTCGCGGGGCTGCTGGGCGGATCGCGGGTGCCCTATCAGGCAGCTCACGACAAGCTGTTCTTTGCCGCATTCGGCCGGTTGCATCGCAAGCACAATTTCCCGCACACAGCGCTCATAGTCATGGGTGTAGTCACCGCCATAGGCTCGCTGTTCGACCTGACCGAAGTCATCAGCATGCTGATTGCCGCTTCCGTGCTCGTGCAATCAATCGCGCAAATCGTCGCACTGGTGGTGCTACGACGTCGCCAACCTGGGCTACGCCGCCCTTACCGGCAATGGCTGTACCCGCTGCCGTGCATAGTGGCTCTGGTCGGCTGGTTGTACGTTTATGCCTCCGGAACCGCCTTGTCGTTGCTGCTCTCAAGCGCATGGATCATCGCCGGCCTGATCGCTTTCTTTATCTGGGCCCGGATCAACAAGGCATGGCCGTTCGCGGCGCCGACAATAGAAGAGCATTACATCGCAGATACATAGAGCACACTTCTTCCGAAATTCCGGGCTCCTCTGCTCGGCGCAGTGAAATCTCTGACACGACTCATGCGACAACTTGGATCGGAGATCACGACGTCCCGGAAACGACGCACGGTACACGAACGCTTTCGACATCCTGTGGAGGCAATTTATGCGGATGCAGACACGTCACCCTTACAACCTGATAGGCGCGGCGCTGTTCGGCTGCTTGGCAATTGGCCTGCCACGACTAGTCGTCGCGGCAACACCCCCGCCACTATCGAACACCATCACAGCCGGAGCGGTCAGCTCGACGCCCATCGATCACTGGGAGATCCAGTCCTCGGCCAACGCCCAGCAAGGCGGGCAAGCGATCTCCGAGCCCGACTACTCCACCAAGGGGTGGTACCCGACAAGTGGAAACGCCACGGTCATGGCGGGGCTGCTGGAAAACAACAAGTACCCCAATATCTTTTATGGTCCCAACCTGCGCCAGGTGCAGGTCCCTGACTCGGCAGGTCACGATTTCCAGATTCCCTGGTGGTATCGAACCACGTTTCAATCGTCGGGCGCAATCGACGGAATGCAGACGTTCATCAAGGTCAACGGCATCATTCCAGCCGCCGATCTGTGGTTGAACGGCAAGGAGATCGCCAACCGCCAGACAATAGCCGGCGCTTACACGATGCACACGTTCGACGTCACGCAACTGGTCCACGCCGGCCAGAACGTGCTTGCGGTCAAAGTCTATCCGGCAAGCACGCAACGGGACTTCTCGCTGGGCTGGATCGACTGGAACCCCGCGCCGCCGGACAACAACATGGGCGTTTGGCGCAACATCGACATCGTGCGTACGGGGCCGGTGTCGCTACATGGTCTCCACGTGATATCCAGGCTCGACCTACCCGGCATGCAGCATGCCTCGCTGACTGTCAAAGTGCAGGTGCGCAATAACACCGCAAATGCCGAGGATGCGTTGGTAAGCGGGCAAGTTGCCGGCGTTACCCTCAGCCGCAGCGTGCACCTCACCGCGCAACAAACACGCGCCCTGACTTTCAGCCCCGACAACAACCCGAAACTCAGACTCGATCACCCCAAGGTATGGTGGCCAGCCGGTATGGGCTCCCACCCCCTTTACCAGGCGACGCTGACCGCAAGTGTCGACAACGCGCTCTCGGATCGCGCGCACACGACCTTCGGCATCCGTGACGTAAGCTCCCATCTCACCAGGCAGGGCTACCGGCAATTCGCCATCAACGGTCATCCGTTGCTCATTCGCGGTGGCGGTTGGGCGCCGGACATGTTCCTCCGCGATCAGCCCGCGCGCCTGGCTGACGAATTTCGCTACATCAGCAACCTGGGGCTCAATGCCATCCGCAGCGAAGGCAAGCTCGAACGCCCGGATTTTTATAACCTTGCGGATCGAGAAGGCATCCTGGTCCTGGCCGGCTGGGAATGCTGTGACAAATGGGAGGCTTGGGCCAAAACAGGCGGCGAACCATGGGACAACGCGGACCTGAAAATAGCGGGCGAATCCATGACCAGCGAAGCGAAGCGCTTGCGCGATCATCCGGCAGTCATTGCCTTCCTGATCGGCAGCGACAACGCGCCGCCACCACAGGTTGCAGAAACCTACGTCGACGCGCTGCGTGCCGCGGACTGGCCTGATCCAATCATTTCCGCGGCATCCGCGCAAAAAACACAAGCGGCCGGCCCTTCAGGCATGAAAATGTCCGGTCCTTATGCATGGGTACCTCCCGACTATTGGTATGCCGAAAAGGTCGGTGGAGCATTCGGTTTCAATTCTGAAACCAGCGCAGGCATCGACATCCCGCGCCTCTCGACCCTGCGGAACATGCTGACTCCACGCGCACTCAAGGCGTTATGGTCGAACCCCGACGTCCGGCAATTTCACGCGGCGCCGTTCTGGTCATCCTTCTCGAGCCTCAAGCCTTTTGATACCGCGCTGGCACACCGATATGGCGCACCGAAAAACTTGCGTGATTATGTCGAGAAAGCCCAACTCGCCAACTACGAAGCGGTGCGGGCGCAGTTCGAGGCCTATGACGCCCACATGAATGCGGCGCAACCGTCCACCGGTGTCATCTACTGGATGCTCGACAATGCGTGGCCATCGCTTCACTGGCACCTGTTCAGCCACGACCTCAACCCGGCAGGCGCCTTCTTTGGCGCCAAGAAGGCCAACGAACCCGTACACATCCAGTATTCCTACGACGACCGGTCGATCATGGCGATCAACCACACGCTGCACACTGTAAGCTCTCTTGACGCACGCATCCGTGTCTACAAACTCGACGGCAGCGTGCGCTACGACAAGCGCCTCACCGACATCGATCTGCCTGCAAATCACGCCACCAGGTTGACAACGATTCCGGCGATGAAGGATGTGTCCACCACCTACTTCGTCGAGCTCGATCTGACGGCAGCGGACGGACACGACATCAGCCGCAACGTCTACTGGCTCTCCAACCAACCGGACCAGTTGGGCTGGCCGGATTCCACTTGGTACACCACGCCTGTCAGCCGCTATGCCAATCTCACGGCTCTGCAGCAACTGCCACCCACCACGGTCGACGCAAGCGTCCGAACCCAGCGCAAAGGCGAACAAGGAATGACCGCCGTTACCCTCACAGCCGCCCCTACCGCCAAAAACGTAGCGCTGTTCGTGCACCTGTCAATCCGGCAATCCGGAAACGACAAACCCGTGCTCCCGGTAATCTGGGACGACAACGACGTAAGCCTGTGGCCCGGCGAATCGGCAACGTTGACCGCTCACTACCAAGTCACCGGTCAGGCGTCGCCCGAAGTGGAATTGAGCGGCTGGAACGTCGGCTCACGTACCCTTTCATCTGCAACCCACTAGGTTGCGGATCCATGCGACGCCGAATGTACGCTGTACGGCCCAGACAAACTGGATTGCAAGCAATCCGGGGCGTCATCGCAAGGAGCCCTGATCAGGAGCATGTCCTGACCCTGCAGTCTATCCACGCTTTCCCTGGCCGGTATCGAGGACTACCGGCATGACCGTGCGCCAGCAAATGCTCGACCCGACATCGCTTGCCCGACTGCAGGCCGCAGCTCAGGCGCTGCAGGCAGGTCACGCGGAACGCGCCGAACAGAATCTGGCGTTATTGGCGAAGTCCCACGCTGGACACCCTGAAGTCCTGCGTCTGCAGGCAATCCTCTACGACATGCGCGGCATGCGCCGTGAGGCTCTGGCCACGATGCATCAAGCGCTCGCACTGTGCCCACATGATGCTGCCTACCACAACACCATGGCCACGGTACTCGGCAACGCCGGCGATTTCGATGCGGCAGTCGGCGCGTTGCACCGCGCCTGCGAGCTGCAACCGGACCTGGCCATCGCCTGGTACAACCTCGGGATCATGCTGACCCGGTATGTACGCCATGACGAAGCGATTGCCGCATTCCAACGTGCGGTGGAACTCGAACCCGATCACACCGCTGCGCGCACGCGATTGGCCGATACATTGCGCAACCGTGGGCACGCCGAAGCCGCCGCAAAGGAATACCGCCGGATACTCCACGATCAGCCCTGGACCGGCTTTGCGTGGAGGGGACTGGCCGACCTCAAGACCACGCGGCTTACCGATACCGACATCGAGCACATGCGGGAAGCTCTGGCGGCACCCCAGGCCAGCAATGATGACAAGGTCGCAACGGGCTTTGCGCTGGCCAAGGCGTTGGAAGACACCGGTCATTACGCAGATTCACTGGCAGCGCTGGAACAGGCCAAGGCAATTTCACGACACCGCCAGACATGGAACGCCAAGGAATTATCCGACACCGTATCCGAGTTGCTCGCCGCCTTCACACCAACACCGACAGGTACCGACGTCCATGAACTGGGTCGCGAGGTCATCTTCATAGTCGGTCTGCCACGCTCCGGTTCCACCTTGGTCGAACAGATCCTCGCATCGCATCCGCAAGTAGAAGGCACGGGCGAACTGTCTGATTTGAAATCCGTACTGGTCGAAGAGTCGCGCCGGCGCAATGCGCCTTTCCCGGGCTGGGCACCCGCCGCGCAAGCCGCAGATTGGGAACGCCTGGGTCGGCGTTATCTGCAGCGCACCGAACGCTGGCGACAGCGACGCCCGATCTTTACGGACAAGCTGCCCAACAACTGGATGTTCATCGGCGCGATTGTGGCAATGTTGCCATCCGCACGCGTCGTGTGCTGCCGACGCGACCCGCTTGAAACATGCTTTTCCTGTTACCGCCAATACCGCAACCACCACGATTACACCGATACATTCACCGACTTGGCCAGCTACTGGCGCGATTACGATCGCAGTATCCGCTTCTGGCGCGCGCAATACCCCGACAACGTTTACGAACACGACTACGAGAAGCTTCTGGCCAATCCCGAGGCTGGTATCGGCCGGTTGCTCGAGTTCTGCGGCTTGCCATGGGACCCGTGTTGCCTGCGCTTTCACGAAAACCGTCGGGACGTATTTACACCAAGCGCCACCCAAGTGCGTGAACCGTTGCGCACGGATACCGCGCGGGGACCACGCTACGCGGACCTTCTGGATCCGCTGCGAGTCGCATTGCGGTTACCACCCTTCGCAGACCATGGGGATAGCAAGTCGGGCTGAATGTGTGCCCTCATTACCTGCTTTGTACGACCGCGTCGCCAAACGGCAGTTGCTACTGGTTATGAGCCTTATGTGTCGATACCCGCTTTTGACAACAGTCGCAAACTTTCGGGTGCACTTCGGCCAAATGCATCTACCCGCTCAAGTCAGAGCAATCGCGCGTTGAACTTCGCGGACCTGGGAACCATACGATGCCTGCAAAGAGATTGTGCGTATTCGCGTTCACTGCCCTGCTGATGGGTTCGGGCGTCGCTGCCGTCGCACACGCAGCCGTCACATCGACCACGACGGATGTGCAAGTGCGTCGCATCGGTACAGACGATCTGCAACTTGCGCTTGGCAACAGCAGCGTCTCCCTGCAACTCGTGGCGCCCGGCGTACTGCACGTACATTACGCGCCAGGCGGCCGCGCCACCCCGCCATGCCTCATAATCGATCCCCGTCCCGCCTCCCCGCCGAAGTTGGCCGCGCGTTGGCAACGCGATGGTGACACCGTGACACTTCGTTCGGCCCGCCTCGTCGCCACGTGGCACAAACGCACAAGACGATTGACGCTGACCAATGCTCAAGGCCACCTGCTGCTGCAACAGGCAGATCTCGCAGCGCTGGAGCAGGGCCGCATCGTGCTCGATCACGCCAAAAGTGATGCGCTGTACGGCATAGGTGGCTACGAAGCCAACCAGCCCGTAACTGCCGGCCTGCTGCGAAGTGGCATGCAGGTGGCCCAAGCAGGCAAGCAGGGCCATCCCGGCGCACCGTTCGTGTGGAGCACCGCCGGTTACGGCGTGCTGGTCGATTGCGGCGGCGCGCGTTTCGATCTCGCGGATGGCCGTATCACGATCACCGGCTACGTGCGGCCGGATGCCGACTACTACCTGATGGTCGGCACTCCTGAACCGCCCCGGGAATCCCGGAGGCTGTTTGGTGTGAGTCAGGCCGCCATGGCCAGACCCGCTCTTTGCCGATAGTAGTTCGCTTCAGCTTCTGCTGGCGGGATGTTCCCGATCGGCTCCAGCAGG
>JBOHYR010000005.1:0-5113 GCA_050737995.1 Rhodanobacteraceae bacterium | reverse complement strand
AACCGCCTGTCGGTGCTGCCGGTGGACGAGAAACAATGGAAAGCCATTCTGGGTTTGGAATGAACGGGAAAACCATGGACATCGAAGCCCAGAAGCGCGCGGCTGGCGAGGCCGCGATCGAGTTCGTCGAGGACCACAAGGTGATCGGCGTCGGCACCGGTTCCACCGTCAAATATTTCATCGAGGCTCTCGCCAGAGTTAAGCAGCGCATCGATGGCGCGGTGTCGAGTTCCGAGCAATCCGGCGCGCTGTTGCGCGAACACGGTATTTCTGTGCTTGATCTCAACGCGGCTGGCACGATTCCAGTGTATGTGGACGGCGCTGACGAATGCGATCCGCGGCGTCATCTGATCAAGGGTGGTGGTGGCGCTTTGACACGTGAAAAGATCATCGCCGCGGTGGCAAAGAAGTTCGTCTGCATCGTCGATGCGGGGAAATGCGTCAAGGTGCTCGGCAAATTTCCGCTGCCGGTCGAGGTGATCCCGATGGCCCGCAGCCACGTTGCGCGCCAGATAGAGAAACGGGGAGGGACACCCGTCTGGCGCCAAGGCTGCGTCACCGACAACGGCAACTGGATCCTCGACGTGCACGGCCTCGCCATCACCGAACCCGCAAAACTGGAATCGGAATGGAACCAGATCGCGGGCGTGGTCACAGTCGGTCTGTTCGCGCACAGACCGGCGGATGTGGTGCTGGTCGGCGACGGCAGGCGATTCTGAGAAGTTACCTGCCGCGCCACCCCGACCTTCTTTCGCTACGTGCTATGCGGCAGCTCGCAGCGCCGCCAGTGCGTCACGCATGCCCGCAACCAGCTGATCGCACGCCGCTGTCCCGATGGCTTTGCGGATGTCGTTCAACACTTGGCCGCCACTGTCGTTGGCTGCGACCAATGCATTGCGGCCCGCCTCGGTGATCTGCCATGCATCGTTTTCCTGGCGCACCATTCCCTGCTCGCACATCAGGCGAAGGTTGTCCTCGACATCGCGCGGATTCTGGCGCAACTGCTCAGAAAGCGCCGCGGCGGTCAAGGATCCTGCAAACGCCAGTCGCTTGGCCAGCAGGTAAAGCAGGTAATTCCTCAAGCCACTTGACTGGATGCCTTGTTCCACGCGCTGCAACAAGGCCCCACGCAGTGCGGCTGTCATCGCCACCAAGTCATGCTGCGGGGTGCGGGGTGCCTCCATCGAGACGTTCATGGCTATTCTCCGATTTCAGTTTGGGAGTGCCGCTTGGGTGGCGACACCAGCACGTTACGCCGAGAGTTGCTTTGCAAGGCGGAATCTTGTCACAATTTGTAACAATTGTCTCGGCACCGAAAGGTCAGAAACGACAAGCCCGCCTCTGGCGGGCTTGTCGACGTGCGCGTCCGGCCGGAAGGCCGACCGGAGGAGGAGGTAGTGGCAGCCCCGGATGGATTCGAACCACCGAATGCCTGAGTCAGAGTCAGATTTTTCCGTGTCCCATGCCGTTTCAGGCAACCGCAGATAAACGGTTGTAACCCGCATTGCACCTTGCTTTCTTGTCGCAGAGCGTCGCAAGGCGTATCATACGAACCTGCCGCAAACGGCAACCGAACGGCAACCGTTTCGCGACTCTGACTCCTTTCGGGTGTTTCCCGACTCGGCAGGAGAAAGTGGCGTCAACGCTCACGATGGCGCGGTTGCCACTACGCCGAATCGGGTGGGATACCAACATGGCGAAGCTCACGACACGCAAGCTCGACTCACTGAAACGCGGCGAGTGGTCATCGGATGGCGGTCCGCGCGGAGCGGGCGCGCTGGTGGCACGCAAGTTGCCGAGCGGGTCCACGATCTTCTATTTCAGGTACACCGCGCCCGGCGGTCGGCGCGACGTGATCGCGCTGGGCGAGTACGGCGGCCATGCATTGACGCTCGATGTTGCGCGTGATCGGGCTGGCGAACTCTCGACACGTTACCGCAGCGGCGAGCGCGACCTGCGCGCATCCTTGCGGGCCGAGCGCGACACCGCCGAAGTGCAAGCCAAGACCAAGCACGAGCGCACCCTGGGCGTGCTGCTGACGGCCTACGCGGACCAGCTATCGCGTGATGGCCGGCGCAGCGCGGGCGAAGTGCGCCGGGTACTGACCCGCTACGTCAAGGAACCTTTCGCGGCCTTGTGGACACGCGCGCTCGCGGATGTGTCGCCAGACGACTTGCTGCGCATCGTTGCCGCGCCTGTGGATGCGGGCAAGCTGCGGCAGGCGGAAATGCTGCGCGCCTATCTGCGTGCGGCCTACGGCGCGGGAATCAAGGCACGCCAGAGCGCCAAGGCGCTACCTGCGTTGCGCGAGCTTCACGTCACGCTCAACCCCGCCGCAAGCCTTATCCCGATTGACGGTGCCGACAAGGCGCACGATCGGGCGTTGTCGCTGTCCGAAGTGCGCGCGTACTGGCACCGCATCCAAGGCCCGGAACTTGCAGCACTGCGGTTCCACCTGCTGACCGGATGCCAGCGCGTCCGGCAATTGGCACGCGCAACAATGGCCGACTATGACGCGGACGCGCACACGCTGCGTCTGGCGGACCTGAAAGGCCGCCGCAGTGAGCCGCGCCGCTATGACGTGCCGCTGGTACCGGCTGCCCTCGACGCGATGCGCGACATGAGTGCGGGCAAACTTGGGCCGTATGTGTTCACGTTCACCGCCGGCCAGTCCGGCGCACTGTACGCCGGGATGATGGCCCGTGTGCATCGTGTCGCAGCGGCGATGCTGGATGCCGGCGAATTGCCGGGCGGAACGTTCACGCCAGGCGATCTGCGGCGCACCGTTGAGACCCGGCTCGCTGGCGCGGGCATATCGAAAGAAACCCGCGCGCATCTGCAATCGCACGGGCTGACCGGCGTGCAGGATCGCCACTATGACCGTTACTCATATCTACCGGAAAGCCGCGTGGCGCTGGAAACCCTGCACCGGCTGCTGATTGATGCCGGCGCAGACGTAGTGCCAATCAAGCGCAAGGCGTAATGACTTGTACGCATATATCCGAACGGATATACTCGCCTCATGAAGCCGATACGCTTTGCGGGCGACGCGCTGGCCGAACTTCGTGTCTTCCCGCAAGCGGCGCGGCATGACGCGGGCTACCAGTTGCACCGCGTGCAATGCGGCGAACAAGCGGATGACTTCAAGCCGATGCCGAGCATCGGGCAAGGTGTTGAGGAATTGCGGGTGCGCGACGCAACCGGCGCATACCGCGTGATCTACACGGCGCGGCTGGCGGATGCGGTTTATGTGCTGCATGCGTTCCAGAAAAAAACCCAGCGCACCGCGCGTGCCGATCTTGAACTGGCACGGCAACGATTGAAGCAAGTGATGCGAGAGAGGTAACGCCATGACTTCCAAACGCTATACCAGCGTATTCGACGCCATCACCGACACGCCGCAAGAGGCCGTGAACCTGCGCCTGCGCGCGGAAGTGATGCAGCGCATCGCGCAACGCATCGAACGCAAGGGCTGGACACAAGCCGCAGCCGCCGAACATGGCGGCATCACCCAGCCGCGCATGAACGACCTGCTGCGCGGGCGGCTGTCGCGTTTCTCGCTGGACGCGCTGGTGAACATCGCCGCCACCATGGGCCTGCGGGTGGAATTGAAGGCTGCGGCATGACCCGTGACTGAATACCAATCCAAGCGAAACCCGAACCGCACACCGACGCATCCCGGCGCGATCCTGCGCGATGACGTACTTCCCGCGTTGGGCTTGAGTGTTGCCGAAACTGCGCGCCGCTTGCATGTGTCGCGGCAGACCGTGCATGAACTGTTGGCCGAGCGCAAGAGCTTCACGCCAGAAATGGCGCTGCCAATCAATTGACCAGCGACGCCAGCCAAACTGCCCACGGCAGACACGGAGTTGAACGTCGAAACCAACGTTCACTCCTGGCGGGTGCCGTCATTCAACGGGCTCTTGGCGGCCCCAACCGGCCATTCGCCGCCTCGCCCGCGCTGCCAGAAACCGGCCACTCACGATACCGACGGAATCCGCGCTTGCTGGCAGACACGGGTGGTGGCGGCACGTTCTGGCCCTTCCCCCCACTTGAAACGCGCCGTGCAAGGTAGGACGATCCGCGAGGCAACGCGGGCGTTCGGGTCGGGCCGGCCCCGCATCAGGAGGCACGCACATGTACGCGAGTGCACGAATGGCATGGTTCATCATCAGGCGTGCAGCGGGGCTTGCCGTCACCCTTGCGTTTTGCATCGCGCTGGGTCTGGGGCCGGCGGCACACGCCACGACCCTCAATGCGAAGTTACTACCGAACATCGAGGCGGCGATGTTCGAGGTGGTGGCGGCCAAACCCGCGCATGATCCGTTGAGCTACGCAAAGCCGTTGCCGATGGACTTGATCCCCTACCAGGAGCGCACCGACAAGTACCACTCCATCGGTACCGCGTTTGCGATTGGTCCCAATCGCTACGTTACGGCGGGTCACGTGTTCCTGACAGGCCTGAACAGCCTTTGGGGGCCACCATCGCTGCGCGATTCGAGCGGCCACGTGTATGCGATTGGCCAGATCGAGAAATTCGCGCTGCGCCGGGATTTCGTGGTGTTCTCGCTGAAGTCGCCGCCAAAGACAGCGACGACATTGCCTGTCGATGAGCACCCGTCCGTGAACCAGACGGTTTACGCCGTCGGCAACGCCCTCGGGACTGGCGTCGTGGTCCGGAGCGGCTTGTACACGTCGAACACGCCCGAAAACCAGAGCGGTGCCTGGAAATGGTTGCGGTTTTCGGCGGCCGTCAACCCGGGCAACAGCGGTGGACCCTTGCTGGACCAGAACGGCAAGGTCATCGGGGTGGTGTTGATGATGAACTCCGGCGCGAACCTCAACTACGCGCTTCCCATCGGCGAGGTATTGAAGGCACCGGAGAACACCGCAGTCATCGACCGGCGCATGCAATACGGGTTTCCCCTGATCCAGGACCAGATCACCGGTACCTTCAAGGCGACGTTCCAACTGCCGACCTGATTATCCCTGTCGTTCAGCCAGCCAAAGGTGCAACGGTAGGAGCGGCGGGAGCCGCGACCGTTTGCTCAGCGACCCGGCATTCCTGCCGCACCGGTCGGGCCTTCCGGCCCTCCTACAATGGATCACGGCT
>JBOHYR010000004.1:0-12862 GCA_050737995.1 Rhodanobacteraceae bacterium | reverse complement strand
CCGCGCGCGCCAACAACCTGATCTCCTGCGATGCCGACTGGGTGCATTTCCAGGCCACGCTTTCGACGAGTGCCGATCAGATCGCCATCGCGCCGGGGTACCTGCAAAAGGAATGGGTGGAGAACGGTCGACGCTACTTCCATTACGTCCAGGACACGCCGATTCTGGATTTCTTCTCGTTCCAGTCGGCGAGTTACCAGGTGGCTCGGTCGAAGTGGCACGACGTGAATCTCGAGGTGTATTACGACAGGCGCAATCCGTGGAATGTCCAGCACATCCTGAAAGCGATGAAGTTGGCGCTGGGCTACTACACGAAAAACTTCGGGCCGTACCAGTTCCGCCAACTTCGCATCCTCGAGATTCCGAACTACTTCGGATTCGCGCAGTCGTTCGCAAACACGGTGCCTTTCACCGAAGACTTCGTGCTGCAGGATCTGCGCAAGCCGTCGGACATCGACTACCTCACCTACGTGACCGCGCACGAAACCGCGCACCAGTGGTGGGCGCATCAGGCCATCGGGGGCCAGGTGGAGGGTGTGACGATGCTGGACGAATCGCTGGCGCAATACTCGGCGCTGATGGTGATGAAGCACTTGTATGGTCCGACGAAGATGCGCAAGTTCCTGAAGTACGAACTGGACGACTATCTGTCCGGCCGAGCGGGCGAAAAAAATCGGGAGGAACCGCTGGCACTCGTGCAACCCACGCAGCAGTACATCCATTACCGCAAGGGTTCGGTGATCTTCTACGCCTTGCAGGATTACATCGGCGAGGACAAGGTCGACGCAGCGTTGAGGACATGGCTGGACAAGGTGCGCTTCCAGCAGCCTCCCTACACCGACACTCGCGATTTGATCGCAGATCTGCGCGCCGAGGCTGGTCCCGAATACCAGAACCTCATCACCGACTTTTTCGACAAGATCACCCTGTTCGACGATCGGATGGTTTCGGCAACGGCGAAGAAATTGCCCGATGGCAAGTACGTGGTGACGATGCACGTACACGCCGCCAAGTACTACGCCGACGGCAAGGGCAAAGAGACCCGCGCGAAAGTGGATATCCCGATCGAAATCGGCGTGTTCGCGAAAGCCAAGGACGGCGAGGAGCAGGACGAGAAGCCGCTGTATCTCGAGAAATATCCGGTCAGGGATGGCGACAGCACCATCGTGGTGACGGTCGATGGCAAACCGCACGAGGCAGGAATCGATCCGTTCAACGAGCTGGTCGATCGAGTCAGTGGCGACAACCGCGCCCCGGTGACCATCGAGTAGGACGGCCATGGACGGCTGTTCGGGTTGCCGCGGGGGAGGGTTCAAACTGGCGTGTTGGAGGGCTCGAACGTGTCGGATCGGTTACGCGGAGTAACCGAGGCGATCGATCCACGTGCGCAGGGCAGGCAGCACCGGTTCGAACTGCTCGCGGTAATGCTTCCAGCGCCCCACTGCCGCTGCGTTTACCGGTTGCGTGACCTGCGCATAGCTCGGCGTTGCGATGAACCGCTTTTCGCGCGCGTGACGAGCAAAATCGGCCATGGATGATGTGTCTTCGATTTCCAGAAACTCCCCGAGACGCGCGACGGCCGCATTGAAATCGGTGACCACCGATTCATAACGCCACTCCAACACGCTCGGCTTGAATACCTCGATGTGCCGGCAACATTGTGCGAACGCCTCTGTGTAGCCACGCGCGAGCCGCGGCAGCGACGCACACATCGCCCGGAATGCCGGCGAGCGGAACGCCTGCATGCTGCAACTCAGCAATACGTCGCACGGATGCCGGATACACAGAACGATGCGCGCATCCGGGAACAGTCGCAGCATCATTGGCAGGCACAGCATGTTGAGCGGGTTCTTGTCGATCACCCGATGGCGCCCAAGGTCTGGCAGCGTGTGGTCGACCAAGCGACGATAGACCGCGCGCAATTGATCCGCATCGTCCTGCGTCAGATCGGCGAGGTCGGCCGGATAACGCTGGCCCGCGTGCTCCATGCGTTCGATCAGCTGGTAAACATAGCCGCGCTCGTCCATCGAACGAAAATCCGGGTGCGCGTCGAGCATCTGTTCGAGCAACGTGGTGCCCGAACGCGGAAAGCCGATCACGAACACCGGGCTCCGCAGCATGAAGGGGCCGGTCCGGGGTTTCCATGTTGCGTACGCCTGTGCGTCCACCGTTCGGGTCACCAGCGGCAAAGGCTGGCCGTCGGATCCCGACAGCTCCGGCGCCGCCTTCCGGGCGATTTCCACTTGGGTTGCGTGGGCAACCCCAAGCGCCTTCCACGCATCGTGGTAGTGTCCCTGACGGTCGTGCGCCGAAGCCAGGCCGAATCCGGCACCGGACACGACTTCCGGATCCCTGGCCGAGTCCAGCACGCGCTGATAGAACACGGCAGCGTCGCCGTGGCGACCTTCGCGCATCGCCATCACCGCGTGCGCGCGCCAGACGTCGACACGTGCATCGATGGCATCTGCGTCCAAAGCGTCGAGGGCGCTCAGCGGCAACTGTTGCAGTTCGAACTGCGCTTGATCGAGCTGGTTGTTCCGCTCATGCAACGCGACACGCTGTGCCGCGATGCGAAGCCGCATTGCCTGGGCCGCCGTCCCTGCGGGCAACTGCGCCTGTGACAGAACCTTCAGCGCGATTTCCAGACTTCCCAGCACGGACAATATCGAAGCCAGGACCAATGCCTGTTCGGCCGGCTGCGGCGGCCAGTCGCCAGCCCCTTCCAGCATGGCCTCCTCGCCCTCGATGTTGCCGCAGACGTGGCAGGCATGCGCCGCCTCCAATCGCGCTTCGACGAACCGCGGCGCGAGTTCCACCGCGCCCAGCAATACGTCGCGCGCTACCGACCAGCGCTGCTGCTGGATGTAAAGCAGGCCGAGGTTGTAATGCACGTCGGCATCACCGGGCGCCAGCGATTTGGCTCGCAGCAGCGCGCGTTCCGATGCTGCAAAGTCACCCGCATGTCGGCAGGCCACGCCCAAGTTGTTCCAATACGCGGAGATATTCGGGCGCATATGCGCCAAGCGCGCGAAGATTCCCGCGGCCTCCGGGTGATGACCGATTTGCTGCTGCGCCAGACCCAGCAGCGCAAGTACCGGTTCGGATTCGGTGGCCGGTGCGGGTGCGCCCTGCGCAAACGCGATCACCCGTTCGGGCTGGCCCGCCTTCCACGCGGCCGCCATGGCTTGGGCAAGTTCGTCGGCCGGCGTCGACATGAGATCGAATCCATTGCGTGAAGCATTTGAGTGTACACAAGAAAAAGGGCGCCGCTCGCGCGGCGCCCTTGCCCTGTCCGACCAGACTGACGCCTAGAACTTCAGCGTCGCACGCGCCCAGTAATAGCGGCCCATCATGTCGTAGGTGGCGGAATCCGTGTTGCCCTGTCCGTTCTGGTAAATCAGCGGCGGTAGCCGGTCGAACACGTTGTCCACGCCCACGTCGAAACGGGTGTGGATGACAGGCACCGCATAACCGAGCTGGACGTCGTTGTAGACCACTGATGCGACCGGCAGGTTCGCACCGGTAGCGGCGTCCGCGTTCAGTGCAGTCACGCCACTGATGTAACGTGTCCGCCACTGGGCATCCCAGTTACCGCGATTCCAACCCAATGTAGCCGTGGCGCGCCAGCGCGAAACGTTGCCGAACTGCGCATTCCAGGTACCGGCTAGCTTGTCCACCGTCGAGCCAAGCGCCCCAGGCGTGGTGTTGTTGTTGAAGGTCGCAACGTAGCTGGTGGCCAGCCCGAGCTTGAAGTCGCCCGGGTTGAAACTACCGAAATCGAAGTGCGGGAGCTTGTAGTTGGCCGTGAAATCGATGCCGCTGGTACTCAGGGTACCGAGATTGACCACCGGCGCGTCAATGTAGAACACTTGGCCAGGCTGCTGGGTAGTGGTGTCGTACCGGTGAATATACGGACAGAATGGACTGGCTCCGTTGTTGAAGCACGCGTCGACCACGGTGATGCCCGAAATCGGCACCAAAGTGTCGTACAGGTAGATATGCCAGAAGTCGAGGCTGGTGTTCAGGCCCTGCGCCCAGCTTGGGTTGTAGACCAGTCCAAAATCAACCGACTTGCCGTGTTCAGGCTTGAGATTGATACCCAAGACGTTGGCGCCGGAGTAGTAAGTGTTGACCTGCGCCGGGCTGTTGCCGGCCCAGTTCGGTGGCACGTATTGGCACGCGGCTTGGTGTTGCGCGAGCTCTGCGGCCGACAGATGGGCACACGGGTCATTCAAGGTCGGCTGGACTATCGAACGTCCGTCATACAACTGATCGAGGTCGGGCGCCCGGAACACCTGCGAGATCGTGCCACGCACCAGCAGGTCCTGGATGGGACGCCATTCGATCGCGATCTTGCCGTTGGTCGTCGAGCCGGCCGTGTTGTAGTCGGAATAGCGAACGCCCACATCGAGGTTCAGCGAATACGCACCAGGCACCTCCTTCAACAATGGGATCAGGGTCTCGGCAAAGACTTCCTTGACGTTGTCCTTGCCGCTGCCGGGCGAGCCACACGCCTCCCCCGAGATCTGGCAGAAACCCGTGGCCGGATCGAGCAAAGCAAGCGGGTTGATCGTGTAGTTCATGCTCTGGTTGCGATACAGCGCACCGACCGCCAATTGCACATCTCCCGCGGGCAGCGAAAACAAGTTGCCGTTTGCACCCGCCGAAATCTGCCGCATGTTCTCGTTCTTCCGGTAGACGGCATCGATCGCACCTGCACTCAACGCCGCACCGTTATCGGCCTGATCGAAGATGTTGGCACCGGCATCGATGGCCGCTTGCAGCGCGGGAATGTACAGCTCGTTCTCGTCCGTCTGGGTCCGCGAAGTATGGCCATAGTCGAAGGTGACGTTCCAGTTCCAGCTGCTTTGGCCGACGTCGCCGCGCAAACCGCCGATGAACTGCCCGGTACTGGTGGTGTAGGGGTGGATGCGCGTACCCACGCCGGTCAGGCGGGTCTGATACACGTAGCCGCTGTTCGGATCCCCGGGAATCGGATTCGGACTGAAGGTGACCCCGAATGGATTGAACGGCGCACTGGCCGAGATGACCAAACCATCACCAGTACCCACCGGAATCGACGCATCCTGGCCGGCCGATTCGGTATGGTTGTAGAAGGCGTCAACAAAAGCCGTGATGTTGTCGGTCAGGTTGAAGGTGCCAAGGACGAAGCCGTCGGTGCGCTGCTGCTGTACCTGGATGTAGTCGGAGGCAGCGTAGTTGAACGTGTCGCTCGAGGTGCGGCAACGGTAGTCTCCAAGGCTGGTGCCGTTGCCGCTGTCCCGCGTTACCACGATGTGGTCTGACGAGTCGGGGGTGCACCCATACTGCGGCGCAAAGGATCCTGGCAATTGCATGCGACCATTCGGGATCGAACTGGACCCCGCCACGCTGACCGCCCCGTCTGACAGATACAACTGGTGCGCCGAGAATTCGCGCCGCGAGTCGGACACGGCATCGTACTTGTTGTAGTCGAGACCACCGACGATGTTGTAGCGGTTGCCGCTGTGGCCCATCGTGAGGCTGATGCCGTGCCGCTGGCCATCGCCGTGGCCCGAAATGCCATCGTTGAGGGTGACCTCCGCGCCATCGAAGTCGTGGCGTAACAGGATGTTGACGACGCCGCCAACGGCATCCGAACCATAAGTCGTCGAGGCGCCCTCGGCCAGCACGTCTATCCGCTGGACCATGTTCTGCGGAATCAGGTTGAGGTCGGCGTTGAGCATGCGCTGGCCGTCGATCAGCACCAGTGTGCGGCCGGTACCCAAGCCACGCAGCGAAACGCGCGAGGCGCCGTCGCCGCCCTCGGTCAACGGCGAAGCGACGCCGCCGCCATTTGAGTTGTTCTGCGGATTAGTGGCGTCGCCGGCAATGCTGGGCAGTTGTTGCAGGACATCGCCCAAGGTTGGCTTGCCGGAACTGGTGATGTTCTGGCGATCGATGATGGTCACCGGGCTGGCTGTCTCGGTGTCGACGCGCCGGATCAACGATCCGGTTACCACGACTGTTTGCAGGGTTTTTGGCTGTTCTTTCGTCTTGGCCTGATTCTCCGGTGGCTGCTGCGTCTGGGCCAGACCGGCAGTTGCGAAAAAGCCTGCGGCGAGCCCCACGCTTACAGCCAACGACAAGCGATTCATCTTGCGGTTCATTGGATTTCCCCGATGGATGTGGACGAACAGTGCGGTTAGGCAACCCCAATGAATCAGAGATTGCGCCGCGCTGGTACGTGTTGCAACGGTTGCAGCCCCGCCTGTCGACCGCCTGCGGACTCATACTATTGGGGCTGAATGTGCGCCGCAATCGGTCACGTTGGCGGGTCGGACCCTCAATCGTGTGCGACGGGCACGCGAATCCGCCCGGTCCCCGGCACGCAAGGGGTCCGTGCATGTATCGCCGCGTTGGGGTCGTCCGACCTGCCGCAGCGCATCGACCGTGTTGCGCGGGATAAACGACTGCCGCCAGCGTCCTCCCGCGAGCCAGGCTCAGGCGGGGTGTTTCTTCGACAGCTTGTCGATCAGTTTCACCACGATCGTGCCTCCTGGCACCACCATTCCGGCAAAATCGGCGCCGAGATCGAACAGGGTGTCGCGGTTGCCGAGGCTTCGCACCGCGCCGCCCAGCATGCTGCCTTCCTTGTTGACCCGCCCGGAAAGGCCGTCGATCTCGATCACGCCGGTCTTGTCCTTCCACTTGAACTGGAAGGCGCACACTGGCCGGTAGAACAGCGTCAGCGACTGGATGTCGATTTCGTCGCTGGAGATGGCGTCGGCCTCGACCGGCGCCGACAGCCGCGACTTGACCTGTTGCAGCACCGATGCCGCGGTTACGGTCGGGACGATGAAATGCGGCTTGCTGCTGTCGGTGATCTCCTGGAATGCGTAACGGCCGGCGTAATCGACCAAAGTCTTTTCCGGCGTGTCGTGGCCCAGCGCGTCGACATAGTGCGCGAGTGTGGTGTTGCTCTCGCAATCCTCGACGGCGGGCAGCTGCAATTCATGGTGCGCGTCGACGGGCAGCTTGCGGTCGAGCAGCTCCACCACGGTGACATGGGGGTGTTCGACCTTGACGTGGTAGACAAGTCTGCGGATATAGCACGTGCGCCGCACGGCCTTCGCCAACCAGAACGGTTCGTAGCGTTTCTCGGTATTCGCCAGCGTGATCTCGGCTTCCTTGGGCCGATCCCACAGTTTCATGCGCGCCAGCACTCCGAACGCGCCCACCTTTTCGTGCTCGGCTTGCGCGCGCGCCGACGTGTCGTTGTATACGTCCTCGAAGACGCAGATATTCTCTTCCATGACCCCTCCCTCGACGCGGCCTCGCCCTCGCCATTGCACGCATCATGCGCGTGCAGTCCAAGGGTTTCAATGGGGCGTTTGCCGACTCCGTGTGTCCACGGGCGGGGGTGCAGGGATCATTTCTTCGGCAGCGGCAGGAACTTCGACGGATCGTAGCCGCCGACCTCGAACTCAAGGGTTTCCTTGCCGCGATCGCGGCTGGTGACGTCCATCTCAATGATCTTGGCCTTCGTCAGCATCGCGATAAAACGCTTGTCGTCCTTGATGAACATCGCCGGCTCGCCGGTTTTCGGCAAGTACGCTTTCCATACTTCGCGCTTGCCGTCGACATGCATCACGACATTGCACGAACCCTTGCACACGAAGCCCTTGCTGCCGTCGGGCGCGAACAGATAGACGCTCTGACCCCACTTCACGTGCCGGCGCAGCACCAGCCGCACGCGGTTGCTGCCCGATGGCTGGCTGGAATAGATGCTCGCCGTGTGCTGCAAGCCGTCCATGTTGGCAGTCTGGTACCACCACATATTGGCGAGGCGATCATGCTCCGCCTTGGCCTTGGCGGCGGCCTCGATTTGCGGCAGGGTCTTTTGCACTTCCGCGGCAGCCGACGTACCGGGATATTTCTGGACGATTTCCTGCCCGACCGGTGCGGCCAGTTCATTGCTGTGTTCGTCCAGCATCTGCTGGTAAAGCTTGAATTCCTTCTGCGCCGCGGCTTCGTTGGCAGCCGCCTGCGCGGAGGCGGAGGGAGCCGCCGGCGTGGATGCGCCCTGTTGCGAACAGCCGGCGATCGCCAGCGCAAAAGCCGATGCGACGATAAGTAAAAGCGGCGGGCGGAATGGAAAGCGATGTGTCAGTGGGTTCATGATTCCGAGTATACGCGTCTCGCCGATTCGCGTAGATCAGACCAGTTTGCCCAGTGATTTATTTGAATGAATCGCCGGTTGGTGCCTCCACAAAAACGGTTTTGGCGGTTTGGGTTTCGCAGGTTATGTTGACCGTTCGTCCCATTGCGCGTGTCCGGTGCACGGTGCCCGCGGGTACGACGATGCCTTGCCACTCTGCAAGCGTAACCCGGGCACCACGCTCGAAATCAATCTGAAGCTCACCGGCGACCACGAGAAAGAACTCGTCGGAATCCGGGTGGCGATGCCAGCGGTACTCTCCCTCGAATACCGACATCCGCACGCACTCGTTGTTGACGTTGAACAGGACCTGGTTTCTGTAGGCATCGGTGATGGCGGCTTGCTCCGATCTCATGTCAACGACAGTCATGGCCGGGGAGCGTGCCTGCCGGGACGAATACTCGCGGGCACCTGGAAAGCAGAATTTCATACCGGGTTCCGGTGGCAGAAACGCCTCGTCATCGCTGGCATCGCCTGTCAGCTCTTGCAGTCCACGCAGGGCCGTGCGGCCATGTGTACCGTCAAAGCGCGCGGCACGCGTTTGGCGCGTCCTTGCACCTGTCCAAGCAGCATCCCGCCGAGAATCAAAGCGCCACCCGTGGCCATGTCGAGGGTCAACGGTTCACCCAGCGCCAGCCATGCCCACACCACCCCGAAGATCGGCACGAGGTAGGTCACGGTAGTTGCGCGCGGCGCGCCGACGCGCTGGATCAACCTGAAATAGAACGCATACGCGATTCCTGTGCAAACGACCCCGAGTGCGACGACGCAAAGCCAAGCCTGCGCGGGAATCGGCGTCGTTGGCCAGGTCCATGCGGCCAATGGCGCCAGCAGCACCGCGCCGGAACCCAGCGTCGCACCCGCGACCGCGATCGGCGGCAGATCAGCGAGATAGCGCTTCACGATGTTGGCGGAAACGCCATAGAACAGCGCCGCCAATGCCCCCGCTGCCACTGCGGGTCCAAGGCTCGCGCCAGCAAGTTCGCCGCTGGCCAGCACCGCGACACCAATCAGTCCGGCCAGCAGGCCTGCGAGGCGCTGTCCGCCAATGCGCTCGCGGAACAACACGAATGCGGCGAGTGCCGCGAACGGTACGGCCATGCTGTTCACGATCGCGCTGACGCCGGCCGGCGCGCGTTCCGCGCTCCAGGCGAACAGCAGGAACGGGATCAGGGTGTTGACGAGTCCGATCGCTGCCAACTGTGGCCAGCGAGACAGGGGGAAACGGGCACGCTCGCGCCACAGGAACGGTATCAATACCAGCGCACCGAGCGAGAGCCGCACATCGACCAGCGGCGCCGGCCCGAACTTCGGCGCAGCGATCCTGAGGAACAGGAAGGACCCGCCCCAGATTGCTGCAAGCAGCAACAATTCGACCGGTGTCCGCCAGGCGCGGTGGCTGCCGGTCGAGCCGCGCGGCGGCAGGCCGTGACCCGGATCTGTCTTGTGCGTGGAATCTTCATCGCGAGCCAGAATCCGCAGCGTTTCCATATTCGTCACGTACCCACCCCGGGACAACAAGCCGCCAGATAGTTTTGACAATTCCCTCAACATGGGATACCTCCATCGCTGTTGCGCGGATGCCCTGTGAGGCGCAACAATAGGGGCCATCCGGCGTACACGGTAGCGATGATTTTTCAAGTCAGCATTGAGAAATTTCGAACATGACACGCACCCCGCTGAACCCGCTGCAAACCTTCGTCGTGGCTGCGCGCGCCCGGAACATGACCCGCGCCGCCGAACACTTGCATTTGACCGTGAGTGCGCTGAGCCACCAGATCCGCCAACTGGAGGAGCGCGTCGGTTGCAAGCTGTTCGTACGCGGACCGCGTGGGTTGAAGCCGACGGTTGAGGGACAGCGGCTGCTCGACAATGTCGCGCCACACCTCGAAGCGATCGAAGCGGCACTGAAACCACTGTGCGCACATTGCGACACCGCGTTGTCGCTGTCGGCGATGCCGTCGATGACGACGAGCTGGTTGCTTCCTCGTTTGCCACGTTTCGTGTCCCGGCATCCGGAGATCGAATTGAATCTCGATTCGTCCATCGAACTGGTGGACTTTGCCGACGGCCGCTTCGACGCTGCGTTGCGTTACGGCGCCGGGAAATGGCCCAACGTCACAAGCGAAGCGTTGCTGGACGAATGGCTGACGCCGGTTGCCAGTCCGTCATTGCTGGCCGGACGCAGGCGGCCACGTCTCGAGGAACTCGGCGAGCTGCCGCTTTTGTGTCCCGAGGATCCGTGGCAGGAATGGTTTGCGATGCACGGCGGCCGTCCGCCGAAACGGTATGCCGCCTCGTTCAGCGATTCCGAATCGCGCCAGCGTGCGGCGGTCGAAGGCATCGGTGTGGCATTGGGTCGCACCACCATGGTCAGGCCGCTGATCGAGACCGCGCAATTGATCGCGTTGTTCCCCGAATTGATGAAAGCCGATGCCGCGCACTACCTTGTGTATCCCGAACGCTCCCGCAAGCATGCCGGGTTCGTCGCATTTCGCGAATGGCTGATGGACGAAGCCGCCAGTTTTCGCGCGGCGCCGCCGGCGGGATTGGCGAAGCGGTCGCGGCCACGCGCGCCCGCGGCGCGGCGACGCAAGCGGGCGTGAATCAATTGGCGTCGCACGGATCGCGCCCCATAAGATGATCGTAGGTCGAGACCGTGGCGTCGCGCAGATGGCCATCGCGGCCCGCCGCGCCGGCGGAATGCATGCGACGGCATGCTTCGGCCCGTGGAATCTTGTGCCCCGATACCCGCACACCTGTCCAGGCATTCTGGCGCAATTGCGTCGTCTGATTGCTGGCGGTCGTTGCCATATAGTCGGTCCGCACGACGCCGTCTCCCGGCACCGAGCCTGGACAGCGCTTGTGTCGATAGAACACTTCGCCGTCGGCGGCGCGGCACTCCCACGACATCACCGGTTTTGCGTGTCTGCGTTGCGCCGATTGCTTGCGTGAGCGCGTGGCCGTGCCTTGGTGACGGGAAGCCGGGGAACGCGCCCTTGCCCGAGCCGCTGCCACCTCGTCGGCATCGCCGATGGTCGGTTGCGGGTGCAGTTCGATTCGCGTTTGCCGCGCACGTTCCGCGCAAGGCGTGTCACGGAAAGCGATGTGGCCCTGAGCATCGACGCATTTGAAGATGGGTGCTGCGTGCAGCGTACCGATCGCCATCCACAGGGCCAGTACTCCTGCCAGTCGGACGAGTATTCGAAATGCGGTCTCGTTTTTTCTTGAGTTCAAAGCCTTGGAGCGCATGGTTATCTCACAGCGATTGCCGTGATCCCATGCTCGTGGCTGCCCAGGTTTTGTGGGATCGGATACGTCCGCGAATGTTTGTAGGGCGTTGCCAATGCCTCGTGTCGGCTCGTTTGACTGATCGGGAAAATGGGAGTAGAAGTACGAAAGACGACGTCGAAATGGAGGCATAGCCATGAACCGTCGCAATCAATGGGTTGGAATTCTGCTGGGCGTCGCGGTGGCGCTGCTGGCGTCCTCCGCACACGCGCAAATTCATGAGGCCCAGGGCAACACGCTCACGCCCCCGGATTACGGTTCCGGCGCATCAGCCGGGGCGTTGTCCAATACGAACTTCAACACTCCCGAATCCGATGGGCGACCGGGGGTCGAGGACTACAAGGAAGGCATGGCGGCTTACCACCGTGGCGATTTCACGCACGCGGTGTACATGTTGAAGGTCGCCGCGTCCTGGGCCTACGAACCCGCCGACTACAACCTTGGTGTCATGTACTTCCAGGGCGATCATGTTGCGGAGAACCGGTCGCTGGGGACTGCGTGGATGTTCATCGCGGCTGAGCGTGGGGCGCAGACCTATGTCGATGCCCGCCACATGATGGTCACGAGTCTGGACTATGCCGAGCGTACCCAGGCGCTGGCGTACTACCAGCAGTTGCAGAAGAAATACGGCGACAAGTTAGCGATGCGCCGTGCCAGGGCGCAATGGGCTTTCGCCAAGACCGACCAGACTGGCACACGAGTCGGCGGCACGGTCGGCGAACTCAGGGTTGGTATTACTGCGGCACACGGTTCTTTCAGCACGCCATCAACCGGTGGCGGCGGGGCCGTCGGCAAGGTCTCGTCGAGCTGGACGAACGTGCTTACGGGCGGGTCCACGGACGGCTCCGTCGCTTACCAGCAGCTTCACCAAAGCAACAATCCCTACAATCCGGTCTTCCTGAAAAATCGCACCGGGACCGCGACGGTGGGCCCATTGCAAACGGTCAAAGGAAACGCGCCGGGTTCCGCATCGTCGAAGTCTGACAAGAAGGCGACAATCTCCGGTCAAAATCCGGGCACCAATTGAGGAGCATCTGTATGAGTATGAGATCCACGTTGATGGCGTCATTGCTATCGGGCGCAATTGCGCTGGCGATCGGTCCGCCGGCGTTGGCGCAAATGCAACCCTATCTGTATCCCAGCATGCCTTCCGCACCTGATTACGGTTCCGGGGCTTCGGCCGGGGCGTTGTCCGAAACGAACTTCAATACCCCCGAATCGGACGGCCGGCCTGGAGTGAAGGCCTACAAGGAGGGGATGCTTGCGTACACCCGCAAAGACTACAAGCACGCTATTCACATGCTTGAGGTGGCTGCGTCGTGGGCGTACAAGCCCGCGGAATACAACCTCGGCGTGATGTATTTCCAGGGT
>JBOHYR010000003.1:0-7817 GCA_050737995.1 Rhodanobacteraceae bacterium | reverse complement strand
TGGAGCATGCCGAGGGCGTCATCTTCCTCGTTAATCCGGTGGCAAAAAACTAGACGCGAACGATAACGTCTACGCTCTGGCCGCTTAAGGCCTAGCCCCGAACCCACTTGTGCATGTGCTCGTCGGTGTAGGGTCATCATCACATGATCGCTGATCGCTGCCGCCCGTCGGCGCTCGGCTAAAACAAGCGGGCTGGTCCTGCGGTGTGCTTCGCTCACCGTGTTGCCGCAGGGCGAGACCAAACGATGAGCTAAGCATGTAGCGCCGGGCGCGGAGCGCCTTCGGACGGGGGTTCGATTCCCCCCGCCTCCACCATCTGATCATCCACAGCTTGTCCACCTTAAGCCGAATACGTGATTAAAAACAACGTATTCGGCTTTTTTCTTTGTCCGCGAGGGTACATCGACGTGCGTTGAAATCCGCACTGGATGGGGCATGATCGGGGGCAGCCCGACAAACACCCAGGCTCGATGCCCCCATGCCCCTGTCCGATGCAGCGATCCGCCGCCTGAAGCCCACGGGCAAACCTTGCCGCCTATTTAGATGGTCAGGGCCTGTACCTGGAAGTCCCGTCTGCCGGGGGGCAAGCTGTGGCGGCTGAAATACCGGAATGCAGGGCGGGAGAAACGACTGGCACTGGGCGAAGTAATACCGAAATAGCGAGTCTGAAGCGTCTGACTGCTCAATCAGATGGTCAGATTGGAACCAATGTTTCAGCAACGCACGCGAAGTTGGAGCCGCGCATGGATAGTCGGCGTTCCGCCACGCTTCGACCTCCTCGCGGATGTGGGCAACCAGCGGCGGCAGCAACTTGTCATACACCGAGCCGCGCAGTTCTTCCGCTGCGAGAAACCAACGGCAAGAATGTGGTGAAATAGCATACGGTGAGATCGGAAGCTCGGGATGAAGTGCCACGTTGGCCCCTTTCTTGCTCGCCCCTTTTCATCCAAGGGTAGCTGCATCTCGTCCCAATCGAAAATCTGAGTTGCTCACGATAACCGGGGTTCACCATGCGCGCTTTGCTTTTGGGGTTGCGTCTTCTTTTTACCGCGTATGGCTGCACGTCGTCGCAACAGGAGCAGCGCAACCACAATACGGAACAGCAGGTCGAGGCACTGAAGGCGCAAAACCAGCAAATTCAGGAACAATTGGAATCGCAAACCGAAGCCACACAACGCGCGGAAGCAAACGCTCAAGACGCGCAGGATGCAGCACAAGATGCGCAGGACGCAGCACAAGACGCGCAAGCCGGACTGCAGCCCGGCACCAAGGCACGCATGGCGGCCCGTATCAAACGAGCGCAATTCGAGGCTGAAACTAGATGCTTGGCGGACGCGGAGTGCGACTGCAGGAAGGAAGGCGGGGCATGGGTGCGGGGCAAGATGACAGTCACTCGTGGTGCCCACAGCGAACCTGTCTTCACGGCCAAATCGGAATGCGAATGGCGGTGACAACAAACATTTGGGTGGCATCCGTCGCTCATCGAAACAAGCTACTGACGTGTAATCAGTACACTACGGCGTTTAATCGATTCCCCCGCCCCAGAAAAGCGAAACCGCCCTTCCGGCGGTTTTCGCGTTTTTGTGCGAGGGCTTTGGCGTTATAGTCGGCTTTCGTTTGACGGGGGACACCATCATGCGTCGCGTTGCCGCGCTCGCCACCATCCTTTCGCTCGTCTGCGCGGGCGCCGCCATCGCGCAACCGCCGACCTCGGCGCCGCCTGCGAACACACCGGCGGCGCAACTCCACGCGCTGTTCGCGAAGGCATGGCAACAGGCGGGACACGGCAAACCGCCCGCCAAGACCACCGACTACAAGTTGTTGTGGGGCGATCCGAGCGTCGCGCACGATCGCGACCAAACCGCGCAGGACAAGGCCAATCTCGCCGCGCTCGAAAAGATCGACAAGTCCAAGCTGGACCCGACCGTCCAGTTGAGCTATGGGCTGTTCGAATACCAGTTGAAGGACGCCATCGCGGGCTCGGCGTTCGCCGATCAGGCGCAAGGGTTGATCACCCAGTTGTGGGGTCCGCAATTGAGCGGCGACGAGATCAGGGACGCGCATTTCGACCACGCCAAGGGCTACGCAGGCTTGATTCGCAAATTGAATGCGCTTGGCCCGTACCTCACGACGTTTACCGAACGGCTGCAACAGGCGATGGCGCAAGGCATCCCCCAGCCACGCGTGGTGATGGAGCGCGTGCCGGACGAAATCGCCGCGAACATCTCGAAGGATCCAACGCAAAGCCCGTTCTACGCGCCGTTCAAGACCATGCCGGATTCGATCCCGGCCGCCGAGCAGACGAAGCTGCGCAAGCAGGCGCAGGCCGCGATCACGAACGTTGTCAATCCGGTCTACGGGAAGTTCCTCGCGTTCTTCAAGAACGATTACCTGCCGCACGCGCGCACCGACGTCGGCGTGTCCAGCCTGCCGGACGGCAACGCGTATTACGCGTACCTCGTGCGCCACTACACCACCACCGACATGACGCCCGCGCAGGTACACGCGCTCGGCCTCAAGTTGGTGACGCGGATTCACGGCCAGATGGAGGCCCTGTTCAAGCAGATCGGCTTCAAAGGCAGCTACAAGGATTTCCTGCACTACCTGCGCACCGATCCGAAGTTCTACTACACGAATCAGGATGACCTGCTGGAGGCCTATCGCGCCGCGACCAAGCGGGTCGATCCCCACATGGTCGATGTCTTGGGCACTTGGCTGCTGCCGCGGGTTCCCTACGGCGTGCATCCGATTCCTGCCGCGTTGGCGCCAAACACCTATCCCGCGTATTCGGAACCGCCGGCGCGGGACGGCAGCCGCGCGGGCTACGTGGGCGTGAATCTCTACAAACCGGAAAGGCGTCCGAAGTACGCGATCCAGGTACTGATGTGCCACGAAGGCCGACCTGGCCACCAGTTGCAGATTCCGGTCGCGGACGAACTGGACAACCTGCCTCCGTTTCGTCGCTTCGCCTACTACAACGCCTTCGGCGAAGGCTGGGCGCTGTACTCGGAAACGCTGTGCGACCAGCCGATGAATCTTTACACCGATCCGTATTCGAAATTCGGTTACCTCAACTACCAGATGTGGCGCGCGGTGCGGCTGGTGGTCGATACCGGCATCCACGCCGATGGCTGGACGCGCGAACAAGCGGTGAAGTACATGCAGGACAATACCGCGCTGGCCGACCAGAACATCGCCACCGAGGTCGACCGCTACATCGTGTGGCCGGGCCAGGCGCTGTCGTACATGATCGGCGAACAGACCATCCTGTCGCTGCGCGCCGAAGCACAAAGGAAACTCGGCGACAAATACTCGCTGAAGGATTTCGACGATGTGGTGGTTGGTCAGGGCAGCCTGCCAATGGCGATCCTGAAAGAAGTGGTCGACCACTGGATCGCCAACACGCTGGCCGGCAAACCCGCCGACCAGTTGCCGTACGCCTGCAAGCCACGCAGCGTTGCGGCCTGCCCGGCTGAAATAAGCGCAGCGGATTAGGCCATCGCGAACTTGCATCCGCTATGCATATTCGGGGGGTCTGCTGATCAGTTGATGGCCAAAGCGCCACGCTTCAATAACCTCGTCATTCCGGGGTCATCGCCAGCTCCATCGGCGATGGAACCCGGAATCCATTGCCCCGCATCGAAATACAAAAACTGGATTCCGGGTTCGTCATGCGATGGAGCTGCAGGTCGCCACGGAATGACGAACGCAACGGTCGCTCGATATTTTCGCTACACGTTTCCGCCTGCGCACACGCCCCTGCTATGCTCGCGCCGCGCGAGCGTCCGGGGAGGGATGCGTGATGCGATGGTTGGCGACATCGGTGTGCGTGGCGATGGCCATGCTGACGATTCACCATGCGCGTGCGGAAGCGCGCCGAAGTGATGGGTACCTGGCCCGCCGGCGAAACCGTGACGCTGGGTCCCAACCAGAGCTTTTATCTTCATCTTCGCTACACCAGCGACCGGCCGGTGCGGATCTGGGCGCGACCATATTTCCAGGGCAAGCAAGTCAATGTAGGCAGTAACCCATCCCGCACCTTCCCTGCCGGAAGCGGCGAGGCGCTCGGATGGTTCTTTTTGATGCAACCCGACGAACAAGTCGACGAAGTGTGCATCGGTGCGGGTGACGGTTCGACCGAGCGAACCCCGGTTGTCGCCACTTACCCGGTTTCGATTTCCGGCGGCGGCGATGTCGCGCAGACATCACCGCAACCCGCGTGGGTCGCCAACCTTCGCGCAGCCGATGCAGCGGCGCAACGCGCTGCCTACAAGAAGAGCATGAACACTCCGATGACTGCGGGAGACAGCGCGTTGTTCAACGGCTTCATGCTCGCAATGTTCGGCATCGGCATCCTCGGATTCGCTTGGCCAGCGTGGGGGCTATGGCGCTGGCGAGGCGGCTGGCAGGTTGCCGTGGCGGTGCCAGCGGCACTGATGGTGTTCGTGGTATTGCGGCTGGCCGTTGACGTTACGCGCGATCCTGCTTCGCACAATCTGTGGCCATTCGAGATCCTCCAGGCAGGCGGCCTGAGCGTCGTCATCATGCTCGTCCTGCAAGTAGCAAGAAAAATCACCAGCATGCGACACGCATCATGACACCACGCTGGTTGAGCGCACCGTTCCTGCTGTTCATCGGAGGCGACTTCCTGACCATCGCGTATCACGGCTGCAAGGCAGGCAAGGTTCCTTTATGCGTCTGGGGCCTGCTGTAGCTTTTTGGCACGGCGCCGGCAACACGCAGGCGATGACCAGCGCCGTATCGAGCCAAAGCCGACCGACCTCCGATACCGCGGTTGGCAACAGCTACCCTGACCAGTTCACAACCAATCAGCGCGCGGGACGACTCGCGGCGCGAGACGGTACTGACCCGCATGCCCCTTGGAAGACCTCGGCCGTGCGGACTGTGACTTGCGCACCGGGGCCAGATCCATTCGGTCGAGCCATGAGACTGCATACACGCAAAGGGCCAACCGTTGCGATTGGCCCTTTGCGAAACAACTACTTGCATGAGAAACTTCAGATCAGCCCGAGCACGCTTTGCCATGGTCGGCGTGGTAGCCCTGCGCCTTGGCTTGCGATTGGGTCATGTACTCGCCGTGCTTGGTGGTGCCGTACCACTTGGTGCCTTGGCAATGATAGGTTTTGCTTCCCGTATTGACCCACACCTTGCCATTGCCACCGCCCGGCGCGGGTGCGCCCATCGAACCGCCGGTCGACGCAGTGCGCGTTGCCGTACGCTGCGACACGACCGCGGGTCTCGCCGGCGCGGCGTTGGATTTGGCTGTCGTCTTGGCCGATGCGGACGTTCCATCGCCGGACCAGTTCGCGACGCCCTTGTGTCCATGACAAGCGCCGCGCTTGGACTTGCCGGACCACGACGAGCCGTCCTTGCAAGTGGCAGTCACCCCGCCGGCAGCCGCGACCGGCGTCGCAACACCCGTGGTCGCAGCTTCTCCGGACTTCTTCGAACTCCGGGACTTGCTTTCGTGTGACTTCTTCGTGCTGGACTCGGTCGACGCGCTCGAACCGCCTTCACTTGTCCAGCTCTTCACGCCCTTGTGCCCGTGGCAGGTACCGCGCTTGGACTTGCCAGACCATGATGTGCCGTCCTTGCAAACCGCGCTGTAGCCATTGCTGCTCGCCGCGAACGCCGATGGCGCCACCATCAAAAATCCGGCCAATAGCACCAACAACAACCCCAACCCTTTCAAGCCTTGCGTTTTCATCGTCAATTCCCTGTTGCAGATGAAACAACACGCCGCGAAGCGGCGGCGACCGTGGAAAACCGCCGATCGTAACCGTGCTGGGGAGGCGTGTCGCTGAACGGCTATCAGGGCGGCGGCAAAGGTTCTTGCTCATGCTGCATCAGGTCGCGCAACGCAGCCTGCATGCGCGCGTGCACCCGCACCAGCGAGCCCCACAGGAACCAGACCGTGAACGCGCCTATCGCCAGCAATGCCAGCAATACCCCACGCGGCGGCAGGATGCTGCTGCCCAGCGCACTGACGAGGAGCGCCATGCCGGCGAGCGCCGCCAACGGTACCAGTTTGCCCAGTACGCGGCGCAGTCCGGCGGTGCGTACACCGTGCACGTGCTCGCTGATGCCGAGTTCGGCCAGCAACATACCGAGCGCGTCGGCCTTGCGATAGACCGCGATCAGCATCGGCAGCGACACGAACAGCGCCAGCGCCCAGATCAGCGAGCGCCGCGCCACCGGCGGCAACGGCAGCTGCGGCCACCAGCGCGGCAGCATCGCGCTGATGAAGGCGCCGATCGCGAACACCGCGCACACCAGCACCAGGTTCACCGCGATGTGCCACAACAGACGGCGCAACATCTTCGCCAGCACCAGATTGTCGCGCGCGGGGGTGACGCCGACGATCCACTCGTGGTAACCCTGCGCAAGAGCCCGCGCGGGCGCAGGCGCGACACGCTTGAGCACAGCGAGGATCGCAGGCTCGGCGCGCAACAACAGAGGCGATACCAGCATGCACGCCACTGCGGCGGTGACAGTAACGGGATAAAGAAATTTGCCGACCGCACCCGCCGCAATCCCAAGCGACGCGATCACGAAGGAGAACTCTCCGATCTGCGACATCGTTAGCCCGGTCCGCAGCGAATCGTGCGCGCTTCGACCGGCACACACGAATGCACCGACGCTGCACGCGAGCGTCTTCCCGATGATCACCGCCAGAGCGAGACCCAGCGCCGGCCACAGGTACGGCAGCAGTTGCGTAGGATCGAGCAGCAAACCGATCGCCACGAAGAAGATCGCCGCAAACATGTCGCGCACCGGTCGCACCAGCCGAACGATGCGATCCGAACAACGAGCTTCGGCGACCACCACGCCGGCGAGAAAGGCACCCAACGCCACGCTGAAACCTTCCAAGACCGCCAGCAGGCAGGCGCCGAAGCAAATCCCCAGCGAAGTCACCAGCAAGGGTTCGTCGCGGCCACGTTTGGCCAGCCAGTCCAGCAGGCGTGGCAGCAACAGCAGGCCCAGGATGATCGCCACGGCGACGAACAGCAGCATCCGCCACAGGACCGTGAACGCGATGCCGGCGGTGTTGGCGCTCCCCGCCGCGATCGCGCTCAGCACCGTGATCAGCACCACGGTCAGCACTTCCTCGGACACCAGCATGCCGACCATGCCGACGACGAATCCCTGGCCCCGCCAGCCGCGATCGGCGACCGTGCGCAAAGCGATCATGGTCGAGGAAAAACAGATGACGCCACCGAGGAACAATGATTCGCGCGCGGTCAACCCCGCCAGTCGCCCGATCTCGATGCCGATCCAAAGCATCAAGCCAACCTCGACCAACGCCGCCATCATCACCCCTGCACCGAGCGCACGCAGCTTGCGCAAGTTGAAATCCAGCCCCAGCGTGAACATCAGCAACACCACGCCGAGGTTCGCTATCGATTGCATCGTGCGCTGGTCCGTCAGGAACTGCCAAGGCATATGCGGACCGATCAGCACGCCGGCGACGATGTAACCGAGCAACACCGGCATCCGCAGCCGCGGGAACACCACGACCACCACGCCCGCTGCCAGCATCACGCAGGCGAGATCGCGGATGAACTGGATTTCCTGCAAGTGCCCTCCCGTCGTCCCGATGCGCGCGCATTCGTACCAAAAATACTTGACGCTGAAATCACCCGCACCTATCCTTCCGCGTTCCCAGCGTGGGGCCATAGCTCAGTTGGGAGAGCGCTACAATGGCATTGTAGAGGTCGTCGGTTCGATCCCGTCTGGCTCCACCAAATCCCCACGCTGTCCCCATCGTCTAGAGGCCTAGGACACCACCCTTTCAC
>JBOHYR010000002.1:0-30180 GCA_050737995.1 Rhodanobacteraceae bacterium | reverse complement strand
GTACGGGCTAGTCCCGAGCACGTGCACGGGTTGCCGGAAGCACGAGGAATGTGGAGCCGCCGCCATCGCCCGCGTCCCGATGCATCTCCTCCGCGTTTGCCGGCACCGGAAGTGAGCGACCGGTTGTGTTCCAACGGGTGACCAACAGCAAGTCGGAGGCTTTCGCGACGAGTTCGCCGGGGGCGACGTTCCAGCCTCGTGCCTCGGCGATCGGGTCGAAAAAACTGCCGTAGCGGGGCGGGTGGACGTCGATACCCTGGTCCGGTTGCAGACTTTTGGGTTCCCACAGCATCGTTGCGAAAAGGTCGGAATGACCGGTGGCCTGTGCGGACTTCGCCGCCATTTCACCGTTCAGGCCGTCCAGCAGGTCGTCCTCGACGCCACCGTCGAATTTGATACGGACGAACTGCTCGTTCCCATCATCTGCCTGCCAACAGGCCGCCAGGGGTTGGTCACGGGAGTCGAGCAGTACGACTACGGAAAAGACGCGCTTTCTCGCAAAGCCGACACTGACGAAGTTGGTTGGGCGTTTCGCCCAGTCAGACGGAAAATCCATGCCTCGGTAAAACTCGGCGACAACGCGGTTGGTTGCGACGGTGGCCATGGGTTCCCCTTGGGTGGTGAGTTTGCGCCAGCGGGTTGAACCGGGCACTGCGAAGCCGGCTTGCTCAACCCCATCGATTTGCGTTCTCCGCGAAGTCCGGCCGCTGCACGCGCACCACGCAGAAACGCTGGCCACTGGGCGCCTGCATCACGACCCAGCGGTCGAGGCGCTTGAAGATCGTTGCGCCCAGATTCTGCAAACGCAACACTTCCGCTTCGATATCGTCGGTTTCGATGTCGAGATGCACGCGGCTTTCGTGTTCGACGCGTTGCAACTGGATCATCGGCTGGTCCGGCGGCGTCGCGAGCTGGCGATAGTTGTCGCGACTGCCGGGGTGATCCATGTCCACCGGGCAGCCGAGCGCCACGGCCCAGAATCGGGCCGCGGCGTCGATGTCGTCAACGTTGGAATCGATCTGCAGCGAGCACAGGCGCGAATGGTGCATCAGTGCGCCATTTCCTTCTCGCGTTTCGCGCGGAATTCGCTGTCCTTGTACCACTCGGGCCATTGGTCGCTTTCGGCCAGCACCTTGCCGACTTCGTACAGCGCCTGGGTGTCCTCGGCGACGCCGGAGAAATCCCAGTTCGGATCGAAGTTGTCCATCGGAGTGTGGTAGCGGTGGTCTGTGTAGTCGGCGAGTTCCTTGTTACCTTCGGTGATGCCGCCGTGGACCATGTCGTCGCCGGTCTGGGTCATCAGCGCGGGCACGCCGGCTTTCGCGAAGCTGAAGTGGTCGGCGCGGTAGAAGAACCCATTCTGCGGCGTGGCGTCGGGGCTGGCGTAGCGACCCTGTTTCTTCAATGCCGCTTTCATCAGGTCTTCCAGTTGCGACTGGCCGCTGCCAATGATCTGGATGTTGCGGGTCGGGCCGATCACGTCCATCGCATCCATGTTGATGTCGGCGACTGTCTTGTCCAGCGGAAATACCGGGTGCTTGGTGTAGTAGAGCGAACCGAGCAGGCCGGATTCCTCCAGCGTGGTGGAGATGAATAACACGCTGCGCTTGGGTTTCGGATGCTGCGCGGCGAACGCGCCTGCCAGTTCCAGCAGCGCGGATACGCCGGTGCCGTTGTCGATGGCGCCGTTGAAGATCTTGTCGCCTTTCAGCTTGTCGTCCTCGCCGAAGTGATCCCAGTGCGCGGAATAGATGACAACTTGATCGGGATGCACGCTGCCCTTGATTAAGCCCATCACGTTGTTGGCGCTGCCGTGGCCGATCTTGTTGTCGAACGTGATCGACGCGGTGGCCTTCAGCGGCACGGGCTTGAAGCCACGCTGCGCGGCCTCGGCCTTCAGCTTGTCGAAATCGAGGCCGGCCTTTGCGAACAGGCGCTGCGCTGCATCGGTGGTGATCCAGCCGGCGACCGGCAGGCGTGGGCCCGGATCCTCGCTGGCCGGTAGCGCAAGCTGCGGTCCGCTCCAACTGTTGTTGACCACCGTCCACGGATAACCCGCCGCGTCGGTCGAATGCACGATCAGGCACATCGCCGCGCCCTGGCGGGCAGCTTCTTCGTATTTGTACGTCCAGCGGCCGTAGTAGGTCATGGACTTGCCCTTGAACAGCTTGGCATTGCCGGTCGCGTAACCGGGGTCGTTAACCAGCACCACCACGGTCTTGCCCTTGACGTCGAGATTCTTGTAATCGTTCCACTGCCAGTTGGGCGCGTCGATGCCGTAACCGACGAACACGATGTCGGAATCCTTGATGGCGACATGCGGCTTGGCTTGCAACGTCACCGCAACCATATCCTTGGCGAAGGCAAAGCTCTGCGTGCCGCCACCTTCGGCAACATCCAGCTTGATCGCATTGCGATCTTGCAGCGCGGTAGAAACCGTCGGCACTTTCTGGAACCACGAACCGTGGTTGCCGGGTTCAAGCCCCAGTTTCTTGAATTGCGCGACGATGTACGCGGTGGCGCGGTCGCCGCCGACGGTGCCGGGCTTGCGGCCGTCCATGTAATCCGACGAAATCGCCTTGTCGTAGGCGCGGAACCCGGAGGCGGTAATCGCGCTCGAAAACGGTTGAATGGCTTTCACACCACTGGTTGTGTCGGCAGGCGCAGCCTGTGCGGCGCCTGCGATGCAGATACCAGCGATCAGAACGAACAGTATGCAGCGGCGCATGGAGGAACCCCTCTCAGGAACGAATAGCCCGCGAGTGTAACGCCAGCGGTTCGGCGGCGCATGCGCCGGTCTTCACACCGTGATCGGGTTCGGCTTGTCCGGATCGAGCTTCCATGTCTTGATGGCGCGCGCGACATCCTTGGCCGTCATCACACTGTCTTCGGCCAGTGCAGCGATCGCCGCGTGCGCGATCCAGTGGGCGTTGACCTCGAAGAAGTCGAGCAAGTGTTCACGGGTGTCGCTGCGGCCGTAGCCGTCGGTGCCGAGCACGGTAAAGCGGCGGCCGTGCGGAACAAAAGCACGGACCTGGTCGGCGAGACCGCGCACGTAATCGGTCGCGGCGATCACCGGGCCCTCGTGCTTGTCCAGGCACTCGGCTACATAAGGCGTGCGCTGTTCCTTGGGGTCCGGGTGAAGGCGATTCCAACGCTCGCAGTCGAAACCGTCGCGGCTCAATTCGGTGAAGCTGGGGCAAGACCACACATCGGCCTTGACGCCGAATTCCTGATCAAGCAGCTCTGCGGCCTTGAGCGCCTCGCGCAGCACCACGCCGCAGGAAAGCAACTGCACCCGCGGTGCCTTGGTCTTACCCTTCGGTTTCTCCGATCCCTGGTACAGGTACATGCCCTTGATGATGCCTTCCGCGCATCCGTCGGGCATATCGGGGTGCGTGTAGTTTTCGTTCATCGCAGTGACGTAATAGAAAACGTCTTCCTGCTCATGCAGCATGCGGTGGATGCCGTCTTGCAGGATCACCGCAACCTCGTACGAAAACGTCGGATCGTAAGACTTGCAGTTGGGGACGACACTCGCCACCAGCATCGAGTCGCCGTCGGCATGTTGCAGCCCTTCGCCGGCGAAGCTGCGTCCGGCCGTGGCGCCGAGCAGGAATCCGCGCGTACGCTGGTCGCCGGCCGCCCAGATCAGGTCGCCGATGCGTCTGAAGCCGAAGCATGAGTAAAAGATGTAGAACGGCAGCATCGGCTGGTCGGACACCGAGTAGCTGGTGCCCGCGGCGATCCACGCGGACACGCCGCCAGCCTCTGAGATACCTTCCTGCAACACCTGGCCGTCTTCGGCCTCGCGGTAATACAGCAACTGGTCGGCGTCCTGCGGCTTGTATTTTTGTCCGAATGGCGCATAGATGCCGATCTGTCGGAACATCCCTTCCATGCCGAAGGTGCGCGCTTCGTCGACCACGATAGGCACCACGTGCGGTGCGATTTTCTTGTCGCGCAGCAACAGGTTCATCCCGCGCACGATCGCCATCGTGGTGCTGATCTCACGATCGCCGGTGCCTTGGGTGATCTGCTCGAAATCCTTCAGGTCTGGCGCAGGCAGCGATTTGGTGGCTTTCTGCCGCCGG
The DNA here is from genome assembly GCA_050737995.1 of Rhodanobacteraceae bacterium. Classification (GTDB taxonomy): domain Bacteria; phylum Pseudomonadota; class Gammaproteobacteria; order Xanthomonadales; family Rhodanobacteraceae; genus 66-474. Next base: position 26,086 of record JBOHYR010000002.1, on the reverse strand, counting down.
TATGGCTTGAAGCCGCCGAGTTCCTTGCGGCGCGCCAGCATGTACTGCACTTCCGGCGAATCCTTGCCGGGGTGGTAGTACGGCACCGACTCGATCCCCTCGCCTTCGAGTTGCTTGTCGTCGATCGGGATCTGGAATCGGTCGCGGAAGATCTTGACCGCGTCATGGTGCATCTTCTTGGCCTGGTGCGCGATGTTGAGCGATTCGCCCGCCGCACCCATGCCGTAGCCCTTGACGGTCTTGGCGAGGATCACCGTCGGCATGCCTTCGGTGTGCACGGCTGCGTGATAGGCGGCATAGACCTTGTGTGGGTCGTGGCCGCCGCGATTCAGGCGCCACACGTCTTCGTCGGAAAGGTTGGCGACCATCGCCGCCGTTTCCGGATACTTTCCGAAGAAATGCTCGCGCGTGTACTTGCCGCCGAACGCCTTGCAGGCCTGGTACTCGCCATCCAGCGTTTCCATCATCAGCTTGCGCAGCACGCCATCCTTGTCGCGCGCCAGCAACGGGTCCCAATACGAGCCCCAGATCAGCTTGATCACGTTCCAGCCAGCGCCGCGGAACACGCCTTCGAGTTCCTGGATGATCTTGCCGTTGCCGCGCACCGGCCCGTCGAGCCGTTGCAGGTTGCAGTTGATCACGAAGATCAGGTTGTCGAGTTTCTCGCGTCCCGCGACCGAGATCGCGCCCAGCGATTCGGGTTCGTCGCATTCGCCGTCGCCGAGGAAGCACCAAACCTTGCGATCCGATTTCGGCACCAAGCCGCGCGCTTCCAGGTATTTCATGAATTGCGCCTGGTAGATCGCCTGGATTGGCCCGAGCCCCATCGACACGGTCGGCACCTGCCAGTAGTCCGGCATCAGCCACGGATGCGGATACGACGACAGGCTGGGGTGACCGAGGGTTTCCATCCGGAAATACTCGAGTTGTTCCTCGCTTATCCGGCCCTCGAGATACGAGCGCGCGTAAAGGCCCGGGCTGGAATGGCCCTGGTAGCAGACCAGGTCGCCGGGATGGTCTTCGGAGGGCGCGCGCCAGAAATGGTTGAAACCAACGTCGTACAAGGTGGCCGAAGAGGCGAAGCTGGCGATGTGGCCGCCGAGGCCGCCCGGTTTGCGGTTGGCGCGCACCACCATTGCCATGGCGTTCCAGCGGATCAGGCAGCGGATGCGCCATTCCATCGCCGCATCGCCGGGCGATTTCGCCTCGAGCTGCGGCGGGATGGTGTTGACGTATTCGGTGGTGGTCGAGAACGGCAGGTACCCACCGGCGCGACGGGTTTCATCGACCAGTGTTTCCAGAAGCTGATGCGCGCGCCCGGTGCCCTCGGCGTCGATCACCGCTTCGATCGATTCGATCCACTCGCGGGTTTCGCGCGGGTCGGGGTCCTGTTCCAGAAATTCCTGTGCCACTGCATTCATCGTTTGCTCCTGTGCGCGTTCGTCCGCGCCGTCTTCTTGACTGTCTTCGATGTTTTGGCTTTTTTGATGGCGGCGCCGTTGCGCAGTGCCTTCGCACGCGCCTTGCGTTTTATCCGCTCGTGCGGCGCGCGGATCTGCGCCTCGACGCAGGCGATCGCGCTCATGTTCACAACACGCCGCACCGTGGCTTGTGGGGTCAGCACGTGCGCGGGCTTGGCCACACCCATCAGGATCGGACCAATCACCACGCCGTCGGACATCGAACGGGTGATGTTGAAAGCGCCATTGGCGGCAGCGATGTTTGGAAACACGAACACGTTGGCACGGCCGGTCAGGCGGGAATTGGGAAACACCCGCGCACGCAGTTCGGGGTCGAGCGCGACATCGGCCTGCATCTCGCCTTCGACCTCGAGATCGGGGTCGCGTTCCCGCAGCAGTCGCAATGCTTCCTGCATCTTGCGCGCGCCCGGGGTGTTGCGGGTGCCGAAATTCGAAGCCGCGATCAGCGCGACACGCGGCACGACGCCCAGCAGTTTCAGCCGCAGGGTGGCCTGCAGGGTCGCTTCGGCGATCTGTTCGGGATCTGGATCGTGCTGCATGTGGGTGTCGAGGAAGAAGGTCAGGCCCTTGTCGTTGGCGACCGCCGCCATCGACGACAGCGCCCCGACGCCGCGGTCGAGGCCGATGATGTCGCGTATGTAGCTGGCCTTGCGCTGGTAGCGGCCGACCGTGCCGCAGATCAGCGCGTCCGCGTCTCCGCGCGCCACCATCAATGCGGCGATGACCGTCGGACGCGAACGCACCACCGATTTTGCGGAGGAGGGTGTCACGCCGCGGCGTTGCATCAATTCGTAATAATGCTGCCAGTAGGCGTCGAAGCGCGGGTCGGAGTGGATGTTGCACAACTCGAAGTCGCGGCCTTCCTCGAGGCGCAGGCCGATTCGCTCGATGCGGCGCGCAATCACTTCCGGTCGCCCGATCAGGATCGGTTTGACCAGGCTTTCATCGACCAGTGTCTGCACCGCGCGCAGGACGATCTCTTCTTCTCCCTCCGCGTAGGCCACCCGCATCGGGTTGGCGCGCGCACGCTCGAACACCGGCTTCATGGCAAGGCCGGTGCGGAACACAAACTGCGTGAGTTTTTCGGTATAAGCGGGCATGTCGGCCAGCGGGCGCGTGGCGACGCCGGACTCCATCGCGGCTTTGGCCACGGCCGGCGCGACCTGCACCAGCAGGCGCGGATCGAACGGGCGCGGAATCAGATAATCGGCGCCGAAGTGCGGCACCTTGCCGCCATAGGCGCGGTGCGCGACATCGGACGCCTCGCGCCGCGCGAGTTGCGCGATCGCGTGCACACAGGCGACCGTCATCGCCTCGTTGATGCCCGTGGCGCCGACGTCCAGCGCGCCGCGGAAAATGTACGGGAAACACAGCGCGTTGTTGACCTGGTTCGGATAGTCCGAGCGGCCAGTCGCTATCACGCAGTCGGGCTTGGCTGCGCGTGCTTCCTCGGGGGTAATTTCCGGTGTCGGGTTGGCGAGCGCCAGGATCACCGGGCGGTCGGCCATGGTCGCGACCATCTCGCGCTTCAGCACGCCGCCCGCGGACACTCCGAGGAACACGTCGGCGCCCTTGACGATCTCCGCCAGCGTGCGCGCCCTGGTTTTGCGCGCATACCGCTCCAGACTGGGATCGAGACCCGGGCGGCCCTGGTACAGCACGCCATCCTTGTCGCTGACCAGGATGTTGCTGGGCTTGACGCCGAGCCGGACCATCATGTCGAGGCAGGCGATCCCCGCCGCGCCAGCGCCGGAAGCCGCAACGCGTACGGCACCGATGTCCTTGCCGACCACGATCAGCGCGTTGGTCAGCGCCGCGCCGACGATGATCGCCGTGCCGTGCTGGTCGTCGTGGAACACCGGGATGTTCATCCGTTCGCGCAGCTTGCGTTCGACATGGAAGCACTCGGGCGCCTTGATGTCCTCGAGGTTGATGCCGCCAAAGGTTGGTTCCAGCGACGCGATGATTTCGACCAGTTTGTCGGGATCGCGTTCGTCGATCTCGATGTCGAACACATCGATGCCGGCGAACTTGCGGAACAGCATGGCCTTGCCTTCCATCACCGGCTTGCCCGCCAGCGCACCGATGCTGCCGAGGCCGAGCACCGCGGTACCGTTGGTGATCACGCCGATCAGGTTGCCGCGTGCGGTCAGCGCGTGGGCCTCGGTCGGATCGCGGACGATCTCGTCGCAGGCTGCGGCGACGCCCGGCGAATATGCCAGCGACAGTTCGCGCGCATTCAAGAGCGACTTGGTGGGTACGACACGGATCTTGCCGGCGGGCGGGCACCGGTGGTATTCCAACGCGGCTTGTTTCAGTTCTTCGGGTAGGTTGGACATGACGACCGTGGCGTCCCGCGATTTGGACCTTTCATCTTAACACTTCGGCTACGGCGATACCCTGCGACTCGCGCGCATGCCGAAGCGGCGATGGTCCGTTCGATTTTCTGGCGCAAGGCGCGGCGTTCGCCGCTGCTGGCCGGAGGGTTACGCGCTGAGCGTGCCGCGCGTGGCACACTGGCTGCCATGCAAGACAAGCTCGACATCGTGCGCGACTGGTTGCCGCGTTATACCGGCGAGAAGCTGGAAAATTTCGGCGGTTACATCCTGCTGACCAACTTCATCGGTTATCTGGAAACTTTCTGCACGCTGACGGGCGCGCGCATTGTCGATCGAGAGCGACCGATGCCGTGCGCGACCGCCGATGGTCTTTCCATGATCGACTTCGGAATGGGCAGCCCGAACGCGGCAACAGTGATGGATCTCCTGTCCGCCATCATGCCGAAAGCCGTGCTGTTTCTGGGCAAGTGCGGGGGGCTGAAAAAGAAGAACCAGCTCGGTGATTTGATTTTGCCGATCGCCGCGATCCGGGGCGAGGGCACCAGCGACGATTACCTTCCGCCCAAGGTGCCGGCACTGCCCGCGTTCCAGTTGCAGCGAGGGGTATCCACGATGATCCGCGACCTCGGCCACGACTACTGGACCGGCACCGTGTACACCACCAATCGCAGGGTCTGGGAGTTCGACGAAGACTTCAAGGCGTACTTGCGCTCGCTGCGCTGCATGGCGATCGACATGGAAACCGCGACGATTTTCGCGGCCGGTTTCGCCAATCGCATTTCGTCCGGCGCACTGCTGCTGGTGTCGGACCAGCCGATGGTGCCCGAGGGTGTCAAGACCGCCGCGTCGGACGCGCGGGTCAAGGCGGATTTCGTGGAGAACCATGTGCGGATCGGGGTCGAGGCGCTCAGGCTGGTGCGCCGCAACGGGCGCAGCGTGAAACACCTACGCTTCGATGACGAACTCGAGTAGGGCGGATTCACCCCCGTGACACCACGCGATCGTCGTTGACGAGTGCATCAGGCGTCACGCTCTTTTGCTCGTCATCCCAGGTGCGTCGGTGCCGTTTGCGGGAGGAACCCGGAATCCAGTTTGTTGCTCGGATGCAAGAACAGCACTGGATTCCGGATTCGGCCTGCGATGCAACCGCAGGCCGCTCCGGAACGACCACGGGCAGAATCGGAGCCAGGTTTCAGGGTTGACCAAGAGCCATGTTGACATGCGTCAATGGACTTCAATCCGGGACACCTAAACTCACCGCGATAGACGGATCGCGCGGGGTTTTCGTGCCATGACGACGTTCAATATTTTGCTGGCGATCCACGTGTTGAGCGTGGTGTGGTGGATCGGAGGAGTGGCGATGGTGACCGCGACGTTGCTGCCGATCTTCAACCGGCTGCCCGCGGACGAACGAATCCAGCGGATCAAGCAGCTGGAGGACCGCTTCGCCAATCAGGCACGGATCGCGGTGTTGCTGGCCGGAATATCGGGCTTCTGGATGCTCGGGCTGACGGGCGGATTCGCGCGGCTGCGCTTTGCGCACGGCTGGTGGCTGGATTTGATGTTGTTGGTGTGGGTGCTGTTCGCGGTGATGTTGTTCATCGCCGAACCGCTGCGCCTGCCGGCGAAGATCGGCCTGATCCAGAACTCGGGTAAATTCCTCGCGTTGCACGCCGCCCTGCTGATCCTTGCGCTGGCCGCCATTGCGTGTGGCGTGATCGGCAGTCGCGGTGGTTTTTAACGCTTCCGCGTACGCGACGGCACTGCGAAGCGTCCTCTGCTATCGCTGCACGCACTTCGCCAAACCCGTGATGGATCAATGGCCGCCTGAGCTGGCTGAGACCAGGACGCTGTCTCCCTGTAGCACCTACCCCGGCAGCGGCAAGCCCGCCTGCTTGCACAACGCCGCAAATCGCGGGTCGTGCCGGTAGGCCAGCACGAAGGGGTCGTAGAGCATGCCTGTGAATTGCTGATCGTGCTGCGTCCAGGCGCGCTGCAACCACTCGAAAATCTCATCCGGTTGCTTGCGCAGCGCGTACAGGTCGGCAACGAAATACGGCTGATCCTTGCCGTACTTGGCGAGGTAAGCGTGCAAGGCCACATTGGCCTGCTTGTGATCGGGGCCGATCTGCTGTGCCATCGCCCGAATCCACGGTCCCTGCACCGGATCGGTTTCCTGCTTGGCGTCACGCATCGCCGCAGCCGCATCGCCGCGCAGGATGTCGATCTGGGCCAGGGACGAATACAACTGCGGGAAATCCGGCTGCAAGGCCTGCGCTTTGCGGGTCGCCTGCTCGGCCGCATCGAGTTGGCCTTGCGCCAACAGGGCGCTGGCCAGATAGGCATATAAGTCGGGGCGCAGCGGATCGGTCGCAATGGCTTTGCGATACAGCTCGACCGCCAGCTGCAGTTGCCCGAGAGCCTCATATCCGCCTGCCAGAAAATTCATGACCGTGCCATCGTTCGGCGCCAGCGCGTAGGCCCGCTGATACTCGGCCAGCGCCCCCTTGGGATCATTGTCGACCTGAATCATCAGGTAACCGCGAACCAAGTGGGTTTGCGCCGCGTCCGGCGCCAGCAATTGCTGCTTGTCCACCGCCACGCGAGCTTGCGCGTACGCCTGTTGCCGCGCGTCGCTGGCCAGATCGGTCAGCCCTAGGTTGACCCAGGCATTGGACAGCGCGCCCCAGGCATAGGCGTAGTTGGGATCGAGCTTGAGCGACTGCTGGTATAGCGCGATGCCTTGGCGCAAGTCGGCTTCGGTCTGGTGCCGGGTGAGCGCGCGCCCTTGCAGCATCAACTGGTAGGCCTCGACATTGCCGCTGGGCGGCTTGTCGTCGATGCCGAGGGTTTGACCCAGCAGCTTGACCTTGAGTGCTGCGGCCACGGCTTGGCCGACCTTGGTCTGGATCGCGAACACGTCTTTCAGTGGTTCGTCGTAGCTGTGCGACCACACGCTGGAGCCGTCCTTCGCGCGGATCATGCTGATCGTGACGCGGATGCGGTCGCCCTGCTGGAACACCGAACCCTGGATCAGGTGGGTCACATCCAGCGTCGCGCCAATTTGCGCGGGACTGTCTTTGCTGTTGCGGAACTTGAAGCTGGAATCCTTGCCGATCACCTTCAGCCCGTTGATCTGGGTGAGGTCAGTGATCAGCTCCTCGGACATCCCATCGACAAAGTATTGCTGCTTGGGATTGCCGCTTTCGTTAGCCAGCGGCAGCACTGCGACGGACTTCTGCGGCACCTTGGCCAACTCGGCAGCGATGGCCTTGGCGTCAACCATGTTTGCGGTGCTGGTGGCATCGCGGTGCAGCACGAAGGTGTTGGTGGCCAGTAACACGATCGCCACCGCCATGATGCCGATGATCCAGAAATCCAGCTTGCGCCCAGTCGAATGCGCAATCGAATCGCCGGGCGCAATCTCACTCTCGCGCTTGAGGCCGCCCGGTGTGAACTCGTAGAACCATGCGAAGGCCAGCCAGAACGGAAAGCCGATGATGCAGGCGATCACGAACCAGCGGGTCAGCCAGTCAGGCGCACCGAATGACGGCCCAAGTTGCGAGATCCCCTGCGCCAACGCCCACACGGCGGCGATATACAACGCGCCCGCACGCAGCACATTGCGGCGCTTGAGTTCGCCAAAGAACGCCCCTGCCTTCAAGCGCTCGCCCCTGGGTTGGGATGCGTGGACCTGCGGTGGGGCAGAGTGTACTGCCGAAGAGGTGCGTGCAAGTCAGACGCCACCGACCATGCGCGTCTTCAGTGATTGAACACCACGTTCACCATCACCAGCGTCACGACCAGCATCAGCACCGTGAGCGGCAGGCCTACGCGCACGAAGTCGCGCGGCTTGTAGCCGCCGGGGCCGGCGACGATCAGCAGCGTCGGACTGGCACCGGGGATCAGGAAGGTGTTGGAGACCGAAAGCGCGACGATCAGCGCGTACACGGATGGATTGCCGCCCGAGGCCAATGCGATGTTGATGGCCATCGGCACCATCATCACCGCGGTGCCGACGTGGGAAATTATCTGCGAGAACACGAGCGCGAGGATCGCGATGAATGTCTGCAGCGCCCACTGCGGCATCTGCCCCAGATAGCGCATGATTTCCTGCGCCATCCATGCGGCGGTGCCGGTCGAATCCATGGATATGCCGAGCGGGATCAGGCAAGCCATCACGAAGATGGTTTTCCAGTTGATCGCGCCATAGGCCTCGTCCATGTTAAGCACGCCGGCGAGGAGCATGCCGACCGCGCCGGTCATCATCGCGACCGCGAGCCTGATGTCGCTGAACAGGCCCAGTGCCATTGCCAGCCCGAAGAACACCAGCGCATAGCGAACCTTGCCGGGGCGCTGTTCTTCGCTGGGGATGTCGGTGACCGGAACCAGGTCCCGGCTCTCCGCGGCCAGCGCGAGATCGCGCCAGTAGCTGTGCAATACGAGCGAATCGCCGGCGCGCAGCGACATCTTGCGCACGTCCTCGCCCCGGGTCACCTCGTCGCCGCGGTTGAGTGCGAGTACCGAGATGCCGTAGCGCTTGCGCAGGCGCAACTCACCGACTTCGTGCTTGATGAACTTGGACAGCGGAGGAATCACCACCTCGGAGATTCCGGCGCGGGTGGGGTTGAACATGTCGGCCAGCGCCTGGATACGGTTGCCGGCGCGGCACTGCATCGCCTGTGCGAACTCATTGACCTCCGGGCGCGGGCCCAACACTCCCAGCACCGTGCCGACCCAGATCATCTGGTCGGAAGGCGGCGACAGGCGCGCCTCGTTGCCATTCTTGATCGCGAGGATCAATGGTGCCTTCTCGAGCAACTCGGCTTCGCCGATGCTCATGCCGACCAGCGGACTGTCCGCGGTCACCGTCAGCTCGATCACCTCGCCCTCGATACCGTAGGTATCGGCGAAGTAGCTTTCGGTGCGTCCGGGCGTGACCTTGGGTTTGTCCGCGGCATCGTCGGGCATCAGGCGGCGCGTCAGGAAGGCGAAATACAGGACGCCGACCACCAGCAGCGGGATGCCGATCGGGGTGATCGCAAACAGCTTGAAGGGCTCGATGGTCTGCGCGCCGGGCGGCAGGTTGCGGTTTGCGCTCGCGATCAGGTCGTTGAGCAGGATAAGTGGCGAGTTCGAGATCAATGTCATGCTGGTGCCGGCGAGGATGCAGCACGCCATCGGCAACAGCAGGCGTTTCAACGGTACCCCCGTGCGCGCGGAGATGCGGCTCGCGACCGGCAGGAACAATGCGGCCAACGCCTGGCTCTGGATGATCGATGACAGGCCGCCGACTGTCGAGTTGAGCGCCAGCGATACGCGGCTTTCGACGCCGCCAGACAACCGCAGGATGAAGGAAGCCGCCCGATTGAGTACGCCGGTACGGTCGAGACCCGCACCCATGATCATCACGCCGATCAGCGACAACACCGCGTTGGAGGCGAAACCGTCGAACAATTGGTCGACCGGCATCAGGCCGGTGATGCCGATTACAACCACAACCAGCAACGCGACGATGTCGGCGCGCACCCATTCGAGGATCAGCATGATGATCGTGAAGCCGACCAGCCCGAGCACCAGCATCATGTCGGGGGTGAGGGTCAGCTCCATCGGCGCGTCGGTCCGTCAGGTCAGCGGGTTGGCAATGGCGGCATGCGAAACCTCTGGACGACCGTCGTGAGCTGAGGCGGGTTGCGCGGAGGGTGCGCGCAAGTGCAGTGTACACGCCAGTTCCATGGCCATTTCAGGCATCCCGGGCGTGCGAATCGCCGATTGCAACAGGTCAGGCAGATGTGTCCGATGGTGGCACACGGTCATACAACAGATCCATAACCGCGTGCCCAAGCCTGACGCCGCGCCGTTCGAAACGCGTCTCGATGCGCCATGGCGGACGTCTGGATTCACCGCTTTCCCCTTCGCGCAACTGCCAGCCCGGCCGTGTGGCCAGTACTTCCTGCATCTGACAAGCATACTCGGGCCAGTCGGTTGCGAGGTGCAACAAGCCTCCCGGTTTGACGCGCGATGCGAGCAATTCGACGAAGGCGGCCTGGATCAGCCGGCGCTTGTGGTGGCGTTTCTTGGGCCACGGGTCGGGAAACCAGATCCGGATCTCGTCCAGAGCGGCTTCTGGAATTTCATGTTGCAGCACCTCGACCGCGTCGTGGCACCAGATGCGAACGTTACGCGCGTCTTGCGCGGCCAAGGCATTCATCAGCCGACCGACACCAGGACGGTGTACCTCGATGCCGAGAAAATCGCGATCGGGATCTTGTTCTCCCGCCCACGCCAGCGCTTCGCCGTTGCCGAATCCGATTTCGAGCACCTTTGGTGCCGGTCTTTCGAACAGCGCGTCCAGATCGCGTGATGTGCCGGCGTAGTCGATGCCGAAACGGGTCCAGTGCCGTTCGAATGCACGCTGCTGCGCGGGCGTGATGCGACCTTCGCGCAATACGAAGCTGCGAATCTGGCGATGGTGGTTGGATTGGGACATCGCTTGGGTCATGGCGAAAACCCCTCTCCACGTCGACCAGCTTTCCACGGAGTGAAAAAATGGAGTCCGAACCCTTTCGTGGTGGGTGAAGGGTCTACCCGATCATGCCATCGACCGGACTGGATGCCGAGGCATAGCGCTTGCGCGGAATGCGGCCCGCCCGAAATGCCGCGCGGCCGGCTTCGATTGCGTATTTCATCGCGTGTGCCATCAGCAGCGGATCCTTCGCGTGCGCGATCGCGGTGTTCATGAGGACGCCGTCGCAGCCGAGTTCCATCGCGACCGCCGCATCGGACGCGGTGCCGACGCCGGCATCGATGACCACAGGCACGTTGGCGTTCTCGACGATCTCCATGATGTTGTAGCGGTTCTGGATGCCGAGCCCGGAACCGATCGGGGCGGCCAGCGGCATCACCGCGGCGCAACCCATTTCCTCGAAACGGCGCGCCAGCAGCGGATCGTCAGTGGTGTAGACCATGACGTCAAAACCGTCCTTGATCAGCGCCTCGGCGGCTTCAAGCGTTTCCACAACGTCCGGGAACAGGGTTTTCTGGTCGCCGATAACCTCCAGCTTGACCAGCGAATGGCCATCCAGCAGTTCGCGCGCGAGGCGGCAGGTGCGCAACGCTTCCTCGGTCGTGTGGCAACCGGCGGTGTTGGGCAGCAGGGTGTAACGGTCGGGTGGCAGCGCATCGAGCAGGTTCGGCTCATCCGGTTTTTGACCGAGATTCATGCGCCGCACCGCGAAGGTGACAATTTCGGATCCGGCGGCTTCAGTCGCGCGGCGGGTTTCGTCGAGATCCCTGTATTTGCCGGTGCCGGTCAACAGGCGCGAACGATAGCTGCGCCCGGCGATGACGAGCGGATCGTCGGATTCGATGGGGGTGGGTTGCGGACGGGCATTCATCGGTGTCTCGGCATCGCAAGGCAATGTGTCATTGTAGTGCGCAACATTTCCGTGCTTGCTTTGCTGGCGAACGCTGTCGTGCGCGGTCGGTCATGTGCATGTGAGCCTTTGTCGCGGCAACCAGCCGCCCTGGTTGCAGGGGGCGCTTTCGCGCCATCCATGGCGATCAACCTGCGTGCCGCTTGCGGCGTTCGGGCATCCTGCGTGTCTCGTCGAAGCGGCACGTGATGCCACGGGCATCGCGCGCTGCTTCTCACCCTCCACCGATGGCTTGCACGATCTCGACTTGATCGCCGTCCTGGAGGGTATGTTGCGCATGCCGGCTACGCGGCACGATTTCGCGGTTGACTTCGACTGCGACCTTGCGCTCGCCGTGACCGGTTTCGACGAGCAGTGTCGTGACGGTGGTCGCAGGCTTGCAGTCGTGGACTTGGCCATTGAGCGTGATTTGCATGTCGCAAGTCTAATGCCCGCGCCGCGGTCGTGGGCATTACCAGAGTGCGCTGGTTCGAACGTTCAGCGGATCTGATGATCGCCGCCGCTGTTGTCCGGATGCTTCCTGGACGATGGCGGTTTGCGATGCTCGGGGGCGGACCGATTACGCTGTTGGGGTGCGTAACGTTCCTGTGGACGCTGTGTTGCACGTTGCCGCGCCTCTTGTTGTACCCGCTGGTCCTGCTGCATCCGCATCTGCTGTGCCTGCTGCTGCATCTGCACCTGTACGTGGCGTTCCCGTTGTTGCACTTGCTGCTCGCTGGCGCGTTGTTGCTGCTCTTGTTGCGCACGGATTCGTTGTTGCGCCTGCACCTGTGTCTGACGTTCTTGTTGCAACTGCTGCGTGCGTGCACGCTGTTGGGCCTGGACGTTGGCCTGTCGCTGTTGCTGTGCGGCGCGGTTGTCGTTGGATTGCGGTGCGCGCTCGATCGGCTTCGCTACAGGCAGCCGCCCGGATGGCATTGCGGTGTGTTGTGGTTCACGGGCGGGGCGGATCACCGGTGCCTTCGGCAGGACCCTCGGTTGTTCCGGGTGGGCAAAGCGCGCGGAGGGAAGTTCATTCGGGCGTGGTGATGAATTCTGGCCCCGGTTGACGGGCGCCTGGACTGGATGCACGGTGTTCTTGAAGGGAGGGACAGCCGTGGAATTGCTGCGGCGCGCGGAGGCGCCCGCCGGGCGCTGCACGACACCTGGACGAGCCGGCTGTTTGCGTGCTGCAGGTTCCGCGGTACGCGGCGCAGTCGCGCCCTGACGGCGCGTGGCTCCGGTTGGGTGCGGCACCAGCTTCACACGTTCGCTGCGTTGCCCGGCAGCCGGGTTGGTCTTGCGCAAGTCCTGCATTTGCGCCATGGTCAGAGGCTGGCCATGCTGGCTGGCGATGATCTTTTGACGCGCGGCGAACCCTACCGGGCGTGGTGGAGGCGCGTGGCGCGCGACTACCGCGCGCGCAAACGGTTCGCGACCGTGGGTCACGACAGGACGTGCAGTCGGACTCCGCAAGCCGAGACTGGTTTTGCCGGGGTTGGCGTCAGGACGCAGCGCAACCTGGGTGCGTGCAAGTTGATTGCGATCCAGTTTGAGCAGCGCGGGGTGCACCGGCCGCGCATCCGTGAACACATTGCGCGGCACCGCCGTCACCGCGCCCGGCATGTTGCGATAGGCGTAACGGTTGTAACGGTGGATGCTGGTTGTCCGGTTGCGGCTGTAATCGGTGTAGATGTTGTTGATGGCCGCCCTGTTGACGTACACGTTGCGAATGTTGTTGACGTTGACGTTGGTGAAGTAGCGGCGCGAGGAATGGAACCACGGTACGTAAACGTCACGCGGCCCCAACGGGAACCAGCCCACCGGACCGCCGCCGCCGATCGCCAGCGACAGGCCCGATCCACCGACGAACGCGACGAGCGCAGGTGCGTAGACCGGGCGTACGTTCACCGGCCCCGGTATCCAGCCCCAGCGGCTACGCGCGTACACCCAGCGCCCGTAGTGGAATGGCGCAAATCCCCAAGGCTGGTTGTCCACCCAGGTCCAACCCCACGGATCGATCCAGACCCAGTGGCCGTAGCGATAAGGCGCCCAGCCAACCGGCACCGACGTCGGATACCAGACGTTGCCGTATTCGGGTACGGCATCCCACTGGCCGTACTGATCAAGATCGTCGCTGCCGATCATGTCTGACGGCACGTATTGCTGCTGCTGTTGCGCGTAACGTTGGTAATTCGCGTCGCGGGCTTCGCAGAACTGGTCGAAATCGTCGGGTTGCGGCAATCCGTTGACATCGACGCTGGTCAGCTTCGAATCGTTGAAACGATAGGATGTCCCTTCGGCAACCTGTCTGCTCACGCCGTTCTCGCCGTACACGATGCCCGAGCCGCGAAAAACGGTGACCATGCTGCCTGTGCCGCTGGGATTGTCGTCGATCCGGTAAACGCCGGGCGTCGAGGCGACGAACGCGACCGTGGGGGTGTCGACTTCGAAGTTCTCGCCATCACTCACCTGGCGCACGGCCAGGTTCAGCGTGCCTTGCGACAGTTCGATCTGAACGTTGTTCTGATCGAGGTTGAGGAAATCGAACGCACTGTCGTTGTCAATCCGCACCGACGCATCGCCGAGCTCCAGCGCCGCACGGCCGTCATCGCCCGTCAGCAGGCGGTCTCCGATCACCATCGGACGGTTGATGTCGACCGAACCCCAATCGTTCTCGCCTGCGGGCGCGAACTGTACCTGACCGGAAAGGTAGGCCAGCCTTGCGACGCGGCCGGGCGCCTGCTCGGCGGCGTCGTTCGGTTGCGATTGAGCGGACGGCTGTTCGTACTGCTGGGCGTGCACGGTGGCGGCGCCTGCGAGCAGCGCGGCACAGGTGCAACCGGATACCAGCAGTGAACGGAGAATGCGAAGGCGGGACATGATCGACTCCCGAGGAGCGTTCGGGCGCGCAATTCAACCGTCGGTGCGGCGCCCCTCGCACGACGCGGTAAGTTGACCCTACCCAAGCTGAATATGGGTATGACCGGACGAGGGTCCAACATTCCGTGTAATCATCCGGTTAACCCGCAGTCACCTGCGGGCCACCGTTGCGCGGCTGGCGCGGGCATCGCTAACATCCGGATTCCGGCGCGGGTGTAGCTCAATGGTAGAGCTGTAGCTTCCCAAGCTACTGACGAGGGTTCGATTCCCTTCACCCGCTTGGGTCTCTTCGCCATGATCGACGCTTGCGGTGTTCTTCCAATATTCGGCTGGCGCGAACGAGTCGCGCTTCCGCGGTTGGGTATCGCGCGGCTCAAGGCCAAGCTCGACACCGGCGCGCGGTCCTCGGCATTGCACGTGGAGTCCCTTGAGGTATTCCGACGTGCAGGCGCCGAATGGTTGCGGTTCGATCTGGCCCTCGGGCGCCACCGTCCGCAGCGCGTTGTATGCGAGGCGCCTGTTCTGGACCGCCGCCGGGTGACCGATTCGGGTGGTCACGCGAACGAGCGCTGGTTCATCGAAACCGATGTGATACTGGGCGCGCTTGCGCTGAGAGCGGAAATCAGCCTCACCGACCGACGCGGGATGCTGTTTCCGATGCTGCTCGGGCGCACGGCGCTGGCCGGGTGCGCGCTCATCGATCCCGCGCGTTCCTATACGCTTTCCCACCCGTCCCCCGCGCCGGAATCGCACCGATGAAGCTGGGAATCCTCTCGCGCAATGCGCGCCTGTACTCGACGATGCGGCTGCTGGCCGCCGCACGCGCACGCGGGCATCGTGCGCGGGTACTCGACCCGTTGCGCTGTTATATGCGCATTTCTCGCGACGGTTTCGGCGTGCATTACGGCGGCCGCCAATTGAAGGGCTACGACTGCGTGATCCCCCGCATCGGCGCCTCCGTGACGTTCTACGGCACGGCGGTTTTACGGCAGTTCGAGATGATGGGCGTGTACACGCCCAGTCCGTCGGAGGCGGTGTTGCGTGCGCGCGACAAACTGCGCAGCCTGCAAATCCTCGCCAGGCACGGCATCGATCTTCCGGCGACGGTGTTCGGCGACAATCCGGACGACACCAGGGATCTGCTCAACATGCTCGGACCGCCGCCGCACGTCATCAAGCTCAACGAAGGTGCGCAGGGTACGGGCGTGGTGCTGGCGGAGAAGCCGTCCGCCTCGCAGAGCGTGATCGAGGCATTCCGCGGTCTGTACGCCAATTTCCTGGTGCAGGAGTTCGTGCGCGAGGCCAATGGCCGCGATATCCGCTGTTTCGTCGTGGGCAACCGGGTGGTCGCCGCGATGGAGCGGGCTGCGGTGGATGGCGATTTCCGCGCCAACCTGCACCGTGGAGGCACCGGCAGTCCGGCGCGGCTGACTCCTGCGGAACGGCACGCCGCGTTGCGTGCGGCGAAGGTGCTGGGCCTCGGCATCGCTGGCGTCGACCTGCTTAGATCCGAGCGTGGCCCCCTGTTGCTGGAGGTCAACGCTTCGCCCGGACTCGAAGGCATCGAGAAGGTAACAGGGGTGGACGTGGCCGGCGCTGTGATCAGGCATATCGAACGAGCGCTGGCGTAAAACCGCCGCCAGCTCGCAAATTTGCCCGCATGGTTCACGAATTTTTTAGTACGAAATAAATCGTTGACAAGTGCCCTGAGGCGTGTCTAGCATTAATCCATCCGCGCCGCTTCCCTTCCAGTGCGCGGCAACGTGTTGGAGATGGGGACAATGAAGGCATCGACTGGGTTGGCTCTCGCACTCGCGTTCGGGGTGCTGTTACTGCAGGGTTGTGCCGAAACGGGCGGCACGAGGGCGGAGGCCGCGCAGACTGCAAGCGCGCCGGCTCAATCAGCGGCTCCGGTCGCCACGGCGCCGGTGTCCACCACGGCCATTCCTGAAGAGCATGGCAAGCCAGTCGTGAAAGCCGACACCGCAGACAATTTCGCGGCGATCGTAGCCGCCATCCACCAGCAGATGCTGCCGCTCGGGCGCTGGCAGTATATCGACAAGGATGAACGCGCCACGATCGATGGAAACTTCGCCGACATGCAGCGACTGTATGACAAGTTCGGCAGCGTGGACAAGATGGATCAGGCGGCGAAGGTGCAATTGCTGACCGACCAGAACACCGTCAACGCGATTCTTACAAGAAGGGATGGCGACCGGCTGATTTGTCAAAGCATGATGCCAGTGGGGTCTCATCTGCCGGTGAAGACTTGCAAGACCTACGCGCAGATCCAGGCCGAGCAGCGAAACGCTCAGGAGTATTTGCGCACTCACAACGGCAATTATCAGAACAAAACAGGAGGTTGATCTTGGCGCGTAGTTGCTCCACGACACAATGCGCTGAGTCACGCAGCTGTTGATAGGCAATCCGCCGCCTCGTCTGCCACCCAAGCCCGGGTGGTGGATTCTGGCAGCGCTGGCTGAAGCGGGATCGAAATCATCATGGGTAGTCACGTAAAAGCATCGCGTCGCCCCACCGAAGCCGAGCTGGAAATCCTCCAGATACTGTGGGAGATGGGCGGATGCACGGTGCGCGACGTGCACGAGGTGCTGCATCGGCGCGGCGGAACGGGCTACACCACGGCGTTGAAGCTGCTGCAGATCATGCATGACAAGGGTCTGGTCCGGCGCGACGAGTCGCAGCGAGCGCATGTCTATCGCGCCGTGGTCAGCAAGGAGCTTACCCAGAAGCGATTCTTGTCCGACATGCTGAAGCGCGTATTCGATGGGTCGTCGTCCCGGCTGGTGCTGCAGGCTTTGGGCGACCACAGGGCCAGTCGCGAGGAGTTGCGGGAAATCCGCACACTGTTGAACGAACTCGACAGGGACGCCGAGCCATGAACCCGTCTGAATGGTTTGCGATCGTGATCCAGTCGCTGGGCTGGTGCCTGCTGCATTTCGTCTGGCAAGCTGCGCTCGTGGGTGTGCTGTACGCCGTTGCGCGGGCCATCCTGCCGCGCGGCAATCTTCGGTATCTCATCGCGATGGTGGCGATGATCTCTCTCGCAGTCTTGCCGATTCTGACTGGATGGCACGAATTCCGGGTGCTGCAGCAGTCGGTGGATCTAGGCAATGTCATTGTCCAGGGAGGATCGGGGGCCGCGTCGCCTGCGGCGGCCGCCATGACACAGTCGGACTGGCTCGCGATATTGCGCCCCGCGTTGCCCTGGCTGGTACTGGCTTGGGGTTGCGGCGTGGCATTCCTTGCGGTGCGCGTGATACGTCAATGGCGTGGCTTGCGAGCGATCGTGCGCGCTGCCGAGGCGTTGCCGGCATGGCAGGAGCGGGCACGTCGGCTCGGACAGAATCTGGGTCTGAAGCGCGCCATCCGGGTGCTGGCGAGCGTGCGGATTGCGACGCCCACGCTGGTTGGCTGGGTGCGTCCGGTAGTAGTGGTGCCACTTGCCATGCTTGCGCGAATGCCGATGGAACAGGTGGACCTGATCCTCGCCCACGAGTTGGCCCACCTGCGCCGCCTCGACCACCTCGCCAACCTGTTCCAGGTGGTGGTGGAAACGTTGTTGTTTTATCACCCGGTGGTGCACTGGATCTCGCGCGATGCGCGTAACGAACGTGAGTTGTGCTGCGATGCACTGGCGTTGCAGGCGACCGGAGGCAAGCGTCGCGATTTCGTGGCGGCGCTCGCCGGGCTGGAGGACTTCCGCACCGATCACGCCGATCTTGCGCTGGCCGCCAGCGGCGGCGTCCTGGTGGAACGTGCGTGGTTCATCGCAGGCGTGGCGCCGGAGCGGAGGTCCGGGCATCTTGGCTTGATGGCGGTCGGGCTCGCACTGGTCGGTTTGGCAATTGCTCTCGGCGTGGCGTGGCGGCAGGAGGTGGTCCAAGGTCAAATCGATCGGGTGCTGGCCACCAACGAGGCTGCGTTGCGGCATGGTCTCGGTAAGCTCGTTGCGAATTTTCCGGAGCCTGTCCTGCATGATGTTTCGGTGCGGCGGCCAGATATCGCACCGGTCGCATTGACGCCGGTTGTTCCAACCGCTTCGAAGAATGTCGCGGGGAGAGTTGCCGAGGTGGCCGCTGTCGAAGGCGCGCCGGCGCTTGAAATTGCCGACGTCGATACCGCGCCCATGTGGGCGGCGCCGCTCGTCCAACTGCGTGTGGCGGCGCCGGCCGTACCGTCGCTGTCTCAGGTTGCGCCGCTTGCGCTCCACACCGTGCCTCCGGTTTATCCGCAGCAGGCGCTCCTCGACGGGGTACAAGGTCGGGTCGAGGTCCAGTTCACGCTGAGCGCTCTCGGTGTCCCGCAAGATCTCCAGGTGGTGGGTCCGTCCGCGTCTGGCCGGCTCGACACGGCGGCGCTGCTGGCGATGTCTCGCTGGCGCTTCACGCCACCAGCGGTCATGGGCCAGCGTTACCGCCAGAGCTTCACCTTCCGCATCGGTGGCCGTGCAGGCGCGGAGAATGCGTCGACCATACAGGGTTGCATCCCCACTACGGGTACGCACATCTGTCGGCACCTGTTCGCTCCGCCGCAGGATCTGCGCACCGTCCAGCCGGGTCATTGAGTCCGCGGGAGACGCGACAGGCCCCCGCATTTCTCGCTAAGCTTGCGTCCAGCACAAAAAAGTGCCCCCGTCTGGAGCTGCCATGCGCGTGCTGGTGATCGAGGACAACAACGACATCGCCACCAATATCGGCGACTACCTGGAAGACCGCGGCCACGTGGTTGATTTCGCCGGCGACGGCGTGACCGGCCTGCATCTTGCCGTGGTCAACGAATTCGACGTGATCGTTCTGGACCTGACGCTGCCCGGGATGGACGGCATCGAGGTCTGCAGGAAGCTGCGTGGCGAGGCGCACAAGCACACGCCGGTGCTGATGCTGACTGCCCGCGACGCGCTGGAGCAGAAACTGGTCGGCTTCGAGTCGGGCGCCGACGACTACATGACCAAGCCGTTCGCCCTGCAGGAACTTGCGGCGCGACTGGAAGTACTGGCGCGCCGCGGCAAGGGGCCCAAGAGCCGCGTGCTGAAGATCGCGAACCTCACCTACAACCTCGACACGCTGGTGGTTACCCGCGCCGGTCACTCGATCCAGTTGAATCCGATTGGCCTGAAGCTGTTGCAGGCACTGATGGAGGCCAGCCCGTCGGTGGTCACACGGCAGGATCTGGAGCAGAAGGTCTGGGGTGAGGAACTGCCGGACTCCGATTCTCTCCGGGTGCACATCCATGGCTTGCGTGCGGCGATCGACAAGCCCTTCGACAAGCCGTTGATCCATACCCGCCACGGCATCGGCTACCGCATGGTCGATCCGGATGCAGTCCCGACGTAAGCTCCGCTTCCGGCTGATCGTCTCGTTCACGCTGTTCGGCTTCGCTCTCAGCGCGCTGTTCGCCGTGGCTTCGTTATACGTGCGTGCCAAGGTCGAAAACCAGCTGATCAACCAGAGTCTCGAAGCCGACGTCCAGCAGGCGTTGCAGAACAAGCACCAGCACCCCGACCAGCCGCTCCAATCCAAACTCGTGGAAGGCTGGTTGTGGAGCGACCGTACCGTCTATCAGGCGCCGTTGGCATGGCAGGGCCTGAAACCAGGTGTATACGACATGCGCGGCGGCACCGACGGCAGGCCGGCGCATTACAAACTGGCGGTCGCGCACAAGTACGGGCTCGATGCCTTCCTGACTTACGACATCAGTCGCGCCGGGCTTGGCAAGCGTCAACTGATCACCACTTTGATCGGCGTGGTCATCCTGTTCAGCCTGCTGTCGCTCGCAGTGGGGTATTGGCTGTCGAGACGCGTCATGCGGCCGGTGACGGATCTGGCGCAACGCCTGCGCGCATTCCGAAGCGGGCGGCAACTGGAACCCATGGCGCCGCATTTCGCGGAGGACGAGGTTGGCGAGCTGGCCGCCGCGCTGGACGATTATGCCCAGCGCCAGAGTGCGCTGATCGAACGCGATCGCGAATTCAATTCCGACGTCAGCCACGAACTGCGCACACCGCTTGCCGTGATTGCCAGCACTACCGAGCTGCTGATGGCAACGCCGGATCTTCCGGCGAAGCTTCACACGCGCCTGCAACGCATAGGCCGCGCGGTGCGGCAGTCGACCGAACTGACCCAGGCGCTGCTGCTGCTGTCGCGCGCCGAGCGCTCGGGTCCGGTAGACGGCGAGACCACCGACGTCGCAAAAGTGGTCGCGGAAGTCATCGATACCAACCAGCCGAACCTCGGTCGTAAGTCGATCGACTTGCGCGCCGAGATCGAAGCGCGGGTGACCGTCGAAGCGCCGTCTTCCGTGGTGGCGGTTGCGTTGGGTAACCTGGTCGGCAACGCCTGCAAGTACACCCAGGAAGGCGAGATAGTGGTGCGGGTGCAGCCGGGCCGGGTGCGGGTCGAGGACACCGGCCCGGGGATCAAGGTGGAGGACGCCGAACGCCTGTTCGAACGTGGCGTGCGTGGCGACGGCGAAACGGTCAAGGGCGCCGGGCTGGGCCTGGCGATCGTTAGGAGGCTGTGCGAGCTGTATGGCTGGCGGGTGACGCTGGCGCCCCGCGCTGAACGTGGGGCCGTTGCGACGCTGGATTTCGGGGGCGATGATGCCGGCGTGGGGTGATGTCCGTCCTGGCGCATTTCTTGCGTGGTTTATGCGGGCGACAGCGTATACTTGATCACGGTTCGGCCGGTTGCCCGCGCCGCGTTGGGCACGTGGACTTGCGGGGGGGACCCGCGTAGGGCACAGTGGCGCCGGCTGCCGGTGCTCCGGCGGGTGGCGCAAAGCATTCTTGGGAGGGGGTTCATGGATATTGCGGAACTGCTGGCCTTTTCGGTCAAGAACAAGGCCTCGGACCTGCATCTGTCGGCGGGTTTGCCACCGATGATCCGGGTGGATGGCGACATCCGCCGTATCAACCTGCCGGCGCTCGAACACAAGCAGGTGCACGCCTTGGTGTACGACATCATGTCGGACAAGCAGCGGCGCGACTACGAGGAATTCCTGGAGACCGACTTCTCGTTCGAGATTCCGGGACTCGCGCGTTTCCGCGTCAATGCCTTCAACCAGAATCGTGGCGCCGGCGCGGTATTTCGCACCATTCCGGCCGAAGTCTGGACGCTGGAGGATCTGGCGACACCCAAGATCTTCAAGGACCTCATTGACCAGCCGCAGGGCCTGATCCTGGTGACCGGCCCGACTGGCTCGGGCAAGTCGACCACGCTGGCGGCGATGGTCGATCACGTCAACAAGAACCATTACGGACACATCCTCTCGATTGAGGACCCCATCGAGTTCGTGCATACCGCGCAGAAGTGCGTGATCAACCAGCGCGAGGTGCACCGTGACACCCTCGGTTTCAACGAGGCGCTGCGTTCCGCGCTGCGCGAGGATCCCGACTACATCCTGGTCGGCGAAATGCGCGACATCGAGACCATCCGCCTTGCATTGACAGCGGCGGAAACCGGACATCTGGTATTCGCGACGTTGCACACCAATTCGGCGGCCAAGACCATCGATCGCATCATTGACGTGTTCCCTGCGGGCGAGAAACCGATGGTGCGTTCGATGCTGTCGGAAAGCCTGCGCGCAGTCATCACCCAGACGTTACTGAAGAAGGTCGGCGGCGGTCGTGTACCGGCGTGGGAAATCATGGTCGGTATTCCGGCGATCCGGAACCTGATCCGCGAGGACAAGGTGGCGCAGATGTATTCGTCGATCCAGACCGGCCAGCAATTCGGCATGCAGACGATGGACCAGTGCCTGCAGGATCTGGTGCGTCGCGGCCTGATCACGCGCCAGGATGCGGCGTCACGCGCCAAGGTCAAGGAAACCTTCAAATGACGGCAGGACGGCGTTACCCCGGGCGGTACGAGATGTTCTTCAAGCCGGGGTCCAGTTGAATTACGGGACCCGAGTCCCGGGAGCGAAGCCATGAGCGCAGTCGATTTCAGTTCCTTTCTCAAGTTGATGGTGCACAAGAAGGCGTCCGACCTTTTCATCACGGCCGGTGTCGCGCCCTCGATCAAGGTCAACGGACGTATCGTGCCCATTACCCAGACGCCGCTGTCCGCGCAGGATGCGCGCGACATGGTCTTGAACGTGATGAACCCGCAGCAACGCGAGGAATTCGAAAAGACCCACGAATGCCAGTTCGCGATCGGCGTGGCGGGCGTCGGGCGCTTCCGCGTATCGTGCTTCTACCAGCGGAATTGTGTTGGCATGGTGTTGCGCCGGATCGAAGCCAAGATCCCGACCATCGAGGAACTCAACCTGTTGCCGATCGTCAAGCAGTTGGCGATGACCAAGCGCGGCATCGTGATTTTCGTCGGCGCCACCGGTGCGGGCAAATCGACGTCGCTGGCCGCGATCGTCGGTTATCGCAACCAGAATTCGACCGGGCACATCATCACCATCGAGGACCCGATCGAGTACGTGCACAAGCACGAAGGTTGCATCATCACACAACGCGAACTCGGGATCGACACAGACAGTTGGGAAAACGCGCTCAAGAACACATTGCGCCAGGCGCCCGATGTGATCCTGATCGGAGAGGTACGCACCCGGGAAACGATGGAGTACGCGATCCATTTTTCGGAGACGGGACACCTGGTGCTGTGCACTTTGCACGCCAACAACGCCAACCAGGCGCTGGAACGCATCATCCACTTCTTCCCGGAAAACGTCCGCGATCAGCTCTATATGGACTTGTCGCTGAACTTGAAGGGCGTGGTCGCGCAGCAGTTGATCCCGAGCCCGGACGGCAAGGGTCGGCGCGTGGCGATGGAGGTGATGCTGGGTACGCCGCTGATCCAGGACTACATCCGCAAGGGCGAGGTCCACAAGATCAAGGACGTGATGAAACAATCCACCAACCTCGGCATGTGCACCTTCGACCAGAACCTGGTCGAGCTGTACCACGCGGGTCACATCAGCTATGAAGACGCGTTGCGCTACGCCGACTCGTCCAACGAGGTCCGCCTTGCGATCAAGTTGGCGCAGGGTGGCGACGTCCACAGCCTGTCGCAAGGATTGGGCGATGTGGAGTTGACGGATACCGCTGAGCGCGGACACCGGCTCTGAGTCCACCACGCATGTAACCGCAAAAGAAAACCCCCGGCGATCTGCCGGGGGTTTTGCATCGAGCGCAGGTCCCTGGGAAGGACGCGGGAGCAGCCGTTCAACGATGCGCCACTTCTGCCTCGAAGTGCAGACCCTTGTCGTCAAGCCGGACATCGGAGTCAACCGATTCAATCATCTTGCCCATCTGCTGGAACGCGGCGACTTGCTGCTGAACCTGGCCCTGGCTTGCAGCGGGCACCATCGCTGCAAAACGGCCCATCCAGCTGCCGAGCACCCCGTACATCTTGCCATCGAAGTGCATGCGCATCAGACGGTCGCCGTTGCCGGCTGCGGCGGTCAGCGTGCCAGTCAACGCCGTGTTCTCCCCATCTCCCACACCGATCGCGAGGGCGTTCGTGTTCGCCGCAATCCAGCCCTGATTGCTGCCGCCGAGCATGGCCTGGAACTTCGGCGGCAGGTCGAAGGCCACCGGCTTGCCGTCGGTCGGGATGGTCTTGAGTGCGAATTGCGGCAGGGTCTGCTGGATTTTCTGTACCAGTCCGGTGGGGTTGGAACTTTCCACCAACACGCGAGCGGCAATCTGCGGACCGGCCTCCCACTTGTCCAGCACGAAGCGGATGCCGAGCAACGAAGCTGCTTCCGGCGGAAGTTGTACCGGCGGGTTGGCGGCGGTCTTGGCGAATTTGTTCAAGGACTGCAGTGCGGGACACTGGTAGACCTTTTCGGCAGCGGCCTTGGCACGGCCCTGGATGAACGCCTGCCATTTCTGCAGCGGCAGCGCGAGCACCATGTCGATCATCGAATGATCATTCGCCTCGTCCATTCCAGGCACCGGCTGCTTCAGCGCGGTGAGGGCGCCACGCAGCGACGTGGACAATTGCGCGTCGACGCTGATGCGCATTGACTTGCCGGTGTAGGCTTCGACTCCGCCGCTGATCAACGGAACCTGCTGGGCCAGTGACGCGAATTCGCTGGCGCAGGCCGGGTTGGTCACGGAACCGACGCCAAGGTCCCTGGCAAACTCCTGGGTGACCGCATCCTTGCCGCCGAACAGATTGGCGAACAGCTTGGGAAGGTCTACATAACCCGAGCCGTAATCGCTGTAGCCGAACTGGCTGTTGAAATTGGCCAGTCGATCCGACGCATTGCTGGATGGTTTGGTCAGGCCAAGCAGTTGCTTCAGCATGTCGGGACTGGCATTGGCGGGCGCGACCGTGGCGACGAGCTGGTTGCCTTCGATCGCGACCAGGAAGTGCACCTTGGCGTCGGCGCCGCCGATCACCCAATAGGTTTGCTTGTCGAGGTTTGCTGTCGGCGTGGTGATTCCTGCGCGCTTTTCGACCCGTGCCCAGAACGCCTTGAAGGTGTCGGGCGACGCTAGCTCGATACGCGCCACCGGCACGTCGCCGATGCCGTATATGGCATACATTGCGGATTGTGAAAAGCCGATGGTCTGGGCGAGATCCTTGGTCGTATGCACATTCGCTAGCTCGGCCTGAACCGCGTCCAGGACCTTGGCGACCATGGGATCCTTCTGGTCGGTCAGCTTGGCTATTTCGCCGATTTGCTGGATCCGGACGGGTAGCAAGGCGTCATTGGCTTGGCCCCATGCCTCGGTGACTGCCGCGGGAGTGCCCTTGAAGTTGGCCGACAGGTAAGGCGTATCGGCCGGCGCGTATGTGATCGGCGCGTTAGATGCGACATGCTTGCCGCAACCCGCGAGTGCGAAAACGGCGAGGCAGCTAGCCGCAACAGATGCCAGGCGCAGGGCTGGACGCATGGGTGTTCTCCTTGAGATTCCCCGAATGAGGGGCGATTATGCCGGCGCAGCGATCAGTTTCGCCAGCACCGCCATTCTGACTGCGACGCCGTTGGCCACTTGATCCAGGATCCTCGATTGCGGGCCGTCGGCGACGTCGGCGGTGATCTCGATGCCGCGATTGATCGGACCCGGGTGCAACACCTGGCAATCCGGCGCGGCCAGCTCGAGCCTGCGCGCATCCAGCCCGTAATGCGCGTGGTAATCGGTCGGGTCCGGAAATTGCGCATCCAGCATGCGCTCCTTCTGGATGCGCAGCATGATCACGACATCGGCGCCTTCAACCGCCGCATCGAATTCCCGGCTGGTTGCGCAATTCGGAAAGGCACCCATCGATTCCGGCAGCATCGCCTCCGGCGCGCACAGGCGGATGTCGCGTGCACCCAATGTCGCCAGCGCGCGCACATCCGAGTGTGCGACGCGCGAATGGCGAATGTCCCCGCATATCGCAACACGCAGGTTCTCGAAATCATTCCGGCGCTGACTAATCGTCAAGACATCCAACAGCCCCTGGGTCGGGTGCGCGTGGGTACCGTCACCTGCGTTGATCACCGCGACATCGCTGCGGGCATGTTCCGCGAGATATTGCGGCATGCCGTTCTCGTTGTGACGCACCACCAGCGCATCGAGTCGCATGGCTTCAAGTGTGTGCAGGGTGTCGAGTAGGCTTTCGCCCTTGCTGGTCGACGAGTGCGACAGATCGAAGTTGAGGGTGTCGGCGCCGAGCCGTTTTGCCGCCAGCACGAACGAAGTGCGGGTGCGCGTGGAGGGTTCGAAGAACAACGTGAGGACCGTGCGTCCCGCCAGCACATCACGCGGCGCGTCGTTTGTGCGGAATTGTTCGGCGCGCTCGAGCAGTTGCGTGATCGCGAGGCGGTCGAGGTTTTCGAGAGTCAGCAGGTGGCGCATGGTCGCGCATGATATGGGGTCATATGGGGTCAGAGTGCACTTTTCGATGCCAATTTCCTGGGCCAACACGCACATTCGTCGAAAAGTGCACTCTGACCCCATATCATGCGCGACCATGCGCCATCTGCTGACTCTCGAAAACCT
>JBOHYR010000001.1:0-18161 GCA_050737995.1 Rhodanobacteraceae bacterium | reverse complement strand
CCTCTGAGACTCGGTTGAAAATCGACTCTGACCCCGGTTTTTATCAGCGTTTCTTGTTGCTGTCGGCGTGCTTGTCGAACGGTACCACCGCACCGCCTATCAACGGCAACTGGCCTTCGCTCGTAGGCAGGTCGTGCTCCAGCCGATCCAGTTCCTCGCGGAAATCTGCCACATCTTCGAACGAACGGTACACGGATGCGTAACGCACGTAGCCGACGTGATCGACCTTGCGGAGTTCCGCCATCACCAGTTCGCCGATCCGGCGCGACGGCAACTCGCGTTCGGTGGACACCCGGAGCTGCCGCACCACCGCGCGCACGGCGGCCTCGATGCGATCTTCGGTCACCGGCCGCTTGTGCAGCGCGCGGTCGAAACCGGTGCGAAGCTTGCGCGCATCGAACGCCTCGCGCCGGCCGTCGTCCTTGATGATCGCCGGCAGTTTCAGCTCCACCGTCTCGACCGTCGAAAACCGCTCGCCGCAGGACGGGCACTCGCGGCGTCGGCGGATGGTCGAGCCTTCCTCCGAAACGCGCGAATCGATCACGCGGGTGTCGATGTTCTGGCAGAAGGGGCAGTGCATTGCGTCGGGTGGCGCTCAACCGTATACGGGGAACTTCGCGCACTGAGCATTGACCAGCGCGCGCACGTTGTCGATCACCTTGTCATCGTTCGGCGCATCCAGCACGTCGGCGACCCAGCCGGCGAGTTCTATGCAGTCGGCTTCCTTGTAACCGCGCGTGGTCACGGCCGGCGTGCCGATACGAAGGCCCGAGGTCACGAAGGGTTTCTGCGGATCGTTCGGCACCGCATTCTTGTTGACGGTGATGTGCGCCTCGCCCAGCGCCGCTTCCGCGTCCTTGCCGGTCAGCGGCTTGCCGATCAGGTCGACCAGGAACAAATGGTCCTCGGTGCCACCGGAAACGATCTTGTAACCGCGATCCATCAGCGTCTTGGCCATCGCCTTGGCGTTCTTCACGACCTGCTGCTGATACGCCTTGAAACCGGGTTCCAGCGCCTCCCTGAACGCAACGGCTTTCGCCGCGATCACGTGCATCAGCGGACCGCCCTGCAAACCGGGGAACACGATCGATTGCAGTTTCTTCTCGATCTCCTCGGCGTGCTCGCCCATCGCCGAGGTCTTCGCGACGATCAGGCCGCCGCGCGGCCCGCGCAGGGTCTTGTGGGTGGTGGAGGTGACGACATGCGCGTGAGGGAGCGGACTCGGGTACACCCCTGCCGCGATCAGGCCCGCCACGTGCGCCATGTCCACGAAGAAGTAGGCACCCACCTTGTCCGCGATCGCGCGCATGCGCGCCCAGTCGACTACCTGCGAGTAGGCGCTGAAGCCGCCCACCAGCATCTTCGGTTTGTGCTCCAGCGCGAGTTTCTCGATGGCGTCGTAGTCCATCAGGCCGCTGTCGTCGACGCCGTACTGAACTGCATTGAAAACCTTGCCGGACAGGTTGGGCTTGGCGCCGTGGGTGAGATGGCCGCCATGCGCGAGGCTCATGCCGAGAATGGTGTCACCGGGTTTGAGCAGCGCAAAATACACCGCCTGGTTGGCCTGCGAGCCCGAATGCGGCTGCACGTTGGCGTAATCGCAATCGAACAGTTTCTTGAGGCGTTCGATCGCCAATTTCTCGGCCACATCGACAAACTGGCAGCCACCGTAGTAACGCTTGCCGGGATAGCCCTCCGCGTACTTGTTGGTCAGCACGCTGCCTTGCGCCTCCAGCACCCGTGGGCTGGCGTAATTTTCGGAGGCGATCAGCTCGACGTGATCCTCCTGGCGCTGGCGCTCCTCCATGATCGCCGTGGCCAGGGCGTCGTCGTAACCGGCAATGCGCATTTCGTGGCTGTACATCGCGTTCCTCTGGTCAACATGGGCAAGCACGGATGTTAGCCGTTTCCGCGGTTTCGCGCCGCGCGCTGGCACTCGCGCCGCTGCGCTGAGATAATGGGCGGCTATGCAATACATCTACACGATGATCAATGTGTCCAAGATCGTCCCGCCCAAGCGCGAGATCATCAAGGATATTTCGCTGTCGTTCTTCCCCGGCGCCAAGATCGGCCTGCTGGGTCTGAACGGTGCCGGCAAATCGACGGTGCTCCGGATCATGGCCGGCGTCGACAAGGACTTCCACGGCGAGGCGCGCCCGCAACCGGACATCAAGGTCGGCCACCTGCCCCAGGAACCCGAGCTCGACCCCGGCAAGACCGTGCGGGAAACGGTCGAGGAAGGCGTCGCCGAAATCATCCACGCACAGCAGCGGCTGGAAGAGGTCTATGCCGCCTACGCCGAGGAAGGCGCGGATTTCGACAAGCTGGCGGCCGAGCAGCAACGTCTGGAGAGTTTGTTGGCGGTCAACGATGCGCACGCGCTGGAGCGGCAACTCGAAGTTGCGGCCGACGCGCTGGGTCTGCCGCCGTGGGACGCGAAGATCGGCCCGCTGTCGGGCGGCGAGAAACGCCGCGTGGCACTTTGCCGGCTGCTGTTATCCAAGCCCGACATGCTGCTGCTGGACGAACCGACCAACCATCTCGACGCGGAATCGGTCGAGTGGCTGGAAAACTACCTGCACGATTTCCCGGGCACCGTGGTCGCAGTCACCCACGACCGCTACTTTCTCGACAATGCCGCAGAGTGGATCCTCGAACTCGATCGCGGCCGCGGCATTCCCTGGCAAGGCAACTACTCCTCATGGCTGGAACAGAAGGAAGACCGCCTCAAGCGCGAGGAGACCGGCGAGAAGGCCCGTCAGAAGGCGATCCAGCGTGAGCTGGAGTGGGCGCGCCAAAACGCCAAGGGCGGCCGCAGCAAAGGCAAGGCGCGCCTGGCGCGGATCGAAGAACTGCAGTCGATCGACTACCAGCGTCGCAACGAGACCAATGAGATCTTCATCCCGCCGGGCGAACGGCTCGGCAATCAGGTCATCGAATTCCGCAGCGTGTCGAAATCGTTCGGCGACAAGCTGCTGATCGACGACTTCAGTTTCATCGCGCCGCCGGGCGCGATCGTCGGCATCATCGGTCCCAATGGCGCCGGCAAATCGACACTGTCCAAACTGATCACGGGCCAGGAAAAGCCGGACAGCGGCGAAATCATCGTCGGGCCCACGGTGAAGATCGCCTACGTCGACCAGAGTCGCGAGAACCTGTCCGGCGGCAACACGGTGTTCCAGGAAGTTTCCGGCGGCGCCGACATCCTCAATATCAACGGTATCGAGGTGCAGTCGCGCGCGTACCTCGGCCGCTTCAACTTCAGGGGCCAGGACCAGCAGAAACTGGTCGGCAAGCTGTCCGGTGGCGAACGGGGCCGCCTGCACCTGGCCAAGACGTTGCTTGAAGGTGGCAACGTGCTCATGCTGGACGAGCCCTCCAACGACCTCGACATCGAGACCCTGCGTGCGCTCGAGGATGCCCTGCTGGAATTCCCCGGCAACGTGTTCGTGATTTCGCACGACCGCTGGTTCCTCGACCGCATCGCTACCCACATCCTCGCCTTCGAGGGCGATTCGCACGTGGAGTTCTTCCAGGGCAACTATCGCGAGTACGAGGTCGACAAGAAGCATCGACTGGGCGAAGAGGCTGCGCAGCCGCATAGACTCAAATACAGGAAACTCGCGTAACGTTCGGGGCTGGCCGCGCAACCCCCATCGTCATTCCGGACGCGGCGCAGCCGCGATCCAGAATCCATTTTGATTTTCGCCAAGCCAACGCCATAGCAAAGATGGATTCCGGCTTTCGCCGGAATGACGAGCGTGACGATATTCACGCATGCGGCGACAACAACTTCATCGCCATCACGATTGCATCCTCGCGGCCTCGTCGCGCCGGATAATAATTCGGTCGGCGGCCGATCTCGTTGAAGCCGGCGCGCTCGTACATCGCGCGCGCCAATTCGTTGGACGGGCGCACTTCCAGGAACACCTGCTGCGCGCGGTTCCAGCGCGCCAGATCGAGCACGCGTCGCAACAGATACGCTCCGTATCCACGGCCCTGGTGCAGAGGCGCGACGCACACGTTGAGGATGTGGGCCTCTCCCGCGCCCACCGACAGGACGCCATAGCCGATGACCACCCCGCCCTGCTCCAGCACCCAGCAGTGATGGCCTTTGTCGATGCAGCTGCGGAAGATGCCGCGTGACCACGGAAACTCGTAGGCCGCGGCCTCGATGTTTGCAACGGCCGACACATCGTCGAGCGTCATAGGACGCAGCGCAGCTTCGAGCGGCGCCACCGCGACCACTTCAGCCGCCCTCCACGCGACCCAGCGCCAGCATCTGTTCCCAGAGCAGGCGCTTGCGTTCGCGGTCGGCGTACAGCACTGCGAGCGGATCGGCTCGCAAAATGCGCACTGCCGGCACGCCCTCGGGAAGCGGCGCTGTGCCGAACACCATCACCGCGGCAGTCGGATCGTCCACCACGTCGCAAACCCTGACCGCCTGAAGGCCAGCCTTGCAGACCGCTTCGGTCAACGCGGCGTACATCCGGTGTATCGCGGGATCGCGCAGTTCTGCTTGATCGGGATGCAATGCAAGACGGCAAATCTTCGCGCGTGGAACAGCTTTCGCATCGATTGGCGCGGCCTCGGCCGCGAGCGCCCCCGTGGTCACTGTGGACGCCTCGCTCCGCCGCAATCGCCACGGTTCCACGCCGAGGGCACGCAGCTGGCGCTCGCGCAACTCCGCATCGGTCACCAACGCATTCATTGTTGCGGTTCCGGCGGCGGCTTGTGACGGCGTGCCGCCCTGACACGCCGCCGCGACGCCCGGCTGCGCAGGCCCCACAGCGTGATCACCACGCCCGACAGCGCGTAGGCAACCGCGAGTGCCAGCAATACCAGCGCAGTATTTAGTGCCAGCGCCACGATGATCAGCACCGCGAGGATGATCCACACGAAGGGAACCCGGTCGCTGACCGGCCAGGTCTTGAAGCTGAGGTAGCGCACGCGGCTGACCATCAGCAGGCCCGCGATCACGATCAGGATCGGGGTGAAGAAACACAGCCATTGCCCCTCGACCCCGAGGTTTTCCATGGCCCACACGAAGGACATGCACAGCCCGGCGGCAGCGGGGCTGGCAAGACCCTGAAAATAACGTTTGTCGGCGACGCCGACCTGGGTATTGAACCGCGCCAGCCTGAGCGCGGCACAAGCCGTGTACAGAAACGCCGCGCACCAGCCCACCTTGCTCCACACGGGGCCGTAGTCGCGCAGGTACTGCAACGACCATGTGTACATCACCAGCGAAGGCGCCAGTCCAAAGCTGACCAGATCCGACAGCGAGTCGTACTGGACCCCGAATTCGCTCTGGGTGCCAGTCAGCCGCGCCACGCGACCATCCATGCCATCCAGCAGCGCAGCCACGAACACTGCTATCGCGGCGTGCTGGAAGGACCCCAGAAACGCGGCCACGATCGCATAGAAACCGGCAAACATCGCGCCGGTCGTGAACAGGTTCGGCAGCAGGTAAATGCCGCGTCGCGCGGATTTTCGGGGAAGCGGATCGGTCATGCCGGAAGCGTCTCCAAGCCTTGATCCCAGTTTAACCCATGCCCTGTTACCCCGCCCACGTAGCGCAAACGTGACGCGCTTACGTATGGATACGGGGTGGCTGTGGCATACTCGCCGCCACCGTCCAACCCGTTTCGGGGGCCTTCCATGAAACTGCGCAGCATTTTCGCCGCATCGGCCATCGGTTTGTCGATCGCCTGCATCGCGGGGTTCGCCAATGCCCAGCAAATCTACACATGGAAAGATTCGAGCGGCGTGACCCATTTCTCGCAATCCCCTCCGGCCAACGGCGCGCACTACACGAAGGTGCGGTTGGCCGGGGAGCCGGCCGTATCCTCCAAACCGCCCGCCCCCGCCGACAGCGAAGCCGTTCCCAAGGACCAGAACGCCGCGCCTCCGGCATCCAACAATAAAACCACGCAGGCGGACACACCATCCAACCGCGCCGAGCTTTGCAAGCAGCTGAGTTCGAACATCGCCCTGCTGCAAAGCCAACAGCCGGTGGTGACTGGCGGCGGAAACGACAAGCAGGTGATGAGCGGCGACGCCCGCAAACAGGATCTCGCTACCGCGCAGGCGCAGCAAGCCCAGTATTGCAGTGGGCATTAGCGAGATTCACCATTTCGTTTGGGCGACTGTCCCTCCTTGAGCCCGCGCTCACAAACCGCGCGAGTCGTCTGCATGCGGGTTCCTGTGAAAATCGCCCCGTAGCAGCGTGCGGACAGGCGGTCTCCCCGACACCCCGTCGGTCGAGGACCCTGCGCTTCCCGCGCCAGATGGGCCATGACGAACTCTGCAAAGGACCGCCACCGCTACAATCCCGCGTTCCCTACGCAAATGGTTTGCCATGCGCCTGTCGACCTTCCACCTCGCCACCACCCGCGAGGACCCTTCCGACGCTGAAATTGCCAGCCATCGCCTGATGCTGCGCGCGGGCATGATCCGCAAGCTGGCATCGGGCATCTACACGTGGTCGCCGCTGGGCCTGCGCGTGTTGCGGAAGGTCGAGTTGGTCGTACGCGAGGAAATGCAAAATGCCGGTGCGATCGAAATGCTGATGCCTTCGGTGCAGCCACGCGAGTTGTGGGACGAGTCCGGACGCTGGAACAAGTATGGGCCGGCGCTTTTGAAATTCCGCGACAGACGTGAACAGGAATTCTGTTACGGGCCGACTCACGAAGAAGTGATCTGCGAATTCGCGCGCAACGAGTTGCGCAGTTACAGGCAATTGCCTGTCACCTTCTTCCAGATCCAGACCAAATTCCGCGACGAGATCCGGCCGCGCTTCGGCGTGATGCGTTCGCGCGAATTCATCATGAAGGACGCCTATTCGTTCCACCTCGACCAGGCTTCGATGGATGCGACCTATCGCGCGATGTACGACGCCTACACCCGCATTTTCACGCGGCTTGGCCTGAAATTCCGGGCGGTTGCGGCTGATTCGGGTTCGATCGGTGGCGACGTCAGCCACGAATTCCAGGTGCTCGCAGATTCGGGCGAGGATGCCATCGCGTTTTCCAACCAGTCCGACTACGCCGCCAACGTGGAACTGGCCGAAGCGGTCGCGCCGGCTGGGTCACGCCCCGCACCCACCCGGCCACTCACCCGTATCGATACACCCGACCAAAAAACCATCGATGAAGTCAGCGCATTCCTGAAAGTGCAGCCTGCACAGTGCGTCAAGACGTTACTGGTGCGCGGCAACGATGGCGTGGTCGCGCTGTGCCTTCGCGGCGATCACGAACTGAACGAAGTCAAGGCTGGCAAGCTGCCGGAGCTGCCCGGCGAATCGGTGTTGGCCGACGAAGCCGCAATCAGGACCGCGACCGGCGCATCGGCCGGCTCCATCGGACCGGTTGGCCTGCCGGACGGGGTACCTGTGATCGTGGATCGCGCCGCCGCCGCACTCGCCGATTTCGTGTGTGGCGGCAATGCCGACGGCACGCACTATACTGGCGCGAACTGGGAGCGCGACGCGCGTATCACCCGCGTCGCGGACCTGCGCAAGGTCGTCGCTGGCGATCCATCGCCGGACGGCCACGGCACGCTGATCATCGCGCGCGGCATCGAAGTCGGACACATCTTCCAGAACGGAGACAAATACACCCGCACGATGGGCGTGACCGTGCTGGGCGAAGACGGCAAGGACCAGACGCCGATCACCGGCTGCTATGGCATCGGCGTTACGCGCATTGTCGCGGCGGCTATCGAACAGAACCACGACGATGCCGGCATCGCGTGGCCGGAGCCGATGGCGCCTTGGAGGGTGGTGATTTGTTTGATCAATCCCAAGCACAATCCGGCCGTCGACGAAACCGCCGAATCGTTGTATGCGGAATTGAAAGCGCGCGGCATCGAGACCGCGCTGGACGATCGCGGTCTCCGGCCCGGCGCAATGTTCGCCGATCTCGAATTGATAGGCATTCCGCACCGAATCGTGGTCAGCGAGCGCGGACTTGCCGCCGGCACTTTCGAACATCGCGGACGCCGCGACAGCGAAAGCGGCAATCTGGACCGTGCGGGATTATTGGCACTGTTTCCGGAAGCTAATTGACAGGCATTATCAGTCGTTTTGCAACAACAGGCGCATTGCGCCAGAATATGCACCGTTGATTGGGTGTCCCGTGACTCTCGATCGACATCCCGATTCATCGCCGATACAACCGGAGTCCATATGGCCATCGATGTCAGCAAGCTCAGTGAAAAACAGCTCAGGGACCTTATTCGGAAGGCGCGGGGGCGCATGCAAAACATGGACAAGGAGAAAATCGCCAAGATCAAGACCAAGGTCAATGCGTTACTCAAGGCCGAAGGCGTGACTTTCGCCCAGATTTACGGTCGCAAGCGCGGCGGCAAGACCGGCAAGGTTCCGGCGAAATACCGCAATCCGAATGGCGTCGAAACGTGGTCCGGCCGTGGCAAGCGCCCGCGGTGGTATCTCGCCGCGCTGAAGTCCGGCAAAAAGGAAAAGGATCTGCTGATCAAGTAAGCCGGCATCCTGGAAACGGAATCCAGGATTTGTGCGGGGTTGGCTTCATCCAAATCCTGACCTGATTGGGTCCAATCCTCAGCTGCAGTTTGCCCTGAAATCGAAATTTTTCCCGTCATTCCGGGGCCATCGCCAGCTCTTCGGCGATGGAACCCGCAAGCTGCGCGGGCGGCCCCGGAATGAGGAAAATGAAGGGTGTTTCGGCTGAGGACTGAGGCTAATCGGGTATCCCGAACTCCCGGGTCTTCAATCGCGATTCCCGGCTCTCACAAACTCCGGCGCGGCGCGACCAGCAAATCGCCGAACAGCAACCCCGCGACCAGCGAGATCACCAAGGTCACCAGCAGTACCGCGATGTGGGTACCGCTCGCGATCTGGTTGTTGAGCAGATCCGAGACACTGCGAAAGCCTACGCTGCCCGGCACCAGCAACAGCACGCCCGGCTCGCGCACCAGCGCGCCCGGGCGGTGCTTCACGCGTGCATAAAGGTTGCTGCCTGCGCTCAGCACCAGGCCGCCGACGAATACCCCGAACGGTGCGCCCAGTGCGTTGCCGCTCCAATACGTAACCAGATACCCGCCAAACACCGCCGCAAGGATAAGCGGATAATCGCGGCGCGCGGTCTGGAACAGCATCGCGAAGGCGAACGCCGCAACCACCAGTGCGGGCCATTGCGTCCACAGCGGCAATGACGGCAAGGAATGGGCGGCCGGCACGATGTGGGCCACCGTGCAAATCTGGGCCGCCGCGATGGTGCCGAAGGTCAACTTCAGGATCGTCGCCGCTGCGCCGGCGAAACGAGCCACGCCCGACGCCAGATGTTGACTGGTCAATTCGCGGACCGCGTTGGTCAGCGACATCCCCGGCACCAGAACGATAAGCGCCGAGAGCACCACCAAATTCAATGCCAGCGGAACCAACCATGCGCTGACCATGGTGGCGATGAAGGTGGCCACCAGCGCGGCGATCGCGTCGCCTGCCACGGCCAACCGCGGGCGCGAGTAACCCGCCACCACGATGGCACCGATCAGCAGGCCGATCACGCCGGCGACAAGCGCGTCCTGCCAGGAAGTATGGAACAGCACGGCCACGCTGGCCGCCGACAGCCCATAGCTGACCACCGTCGCCCACAAAGCCTGCCGTGACAGGGGGCGGCCCAAGGCCCGCAGTTGCGCCATGCCGCGGCGGGGCATCAAGCTGCCGTTCGCCACCTGGTCGGCAATCTCGTCGGCGCGGCACAGCCGCGCAAGGTTCACTTCACCCGGCGCGATCCGCAGGACCTGGGTCAGGTCGGCGATCCCGTCACCGTCCGGCGTACTGAACGAGAGCACGATCGATGTCGGTGTCGACAACACGTCGCACACCAGTCCCAGTTGCTGCGCCACGTTGCCGATGGCCTGTTCCAGGCGCGGCGCCGCGGCGCCGTACTGGTGCAACCGGCGTGCCAGTTCGATTACGAAGGCGAAACGTGCGCGTTGCTGGTCGTCGAGTGCCACCGCAACACGCTCGTCACGATCGCTTTCGGGCAACGCCTCCGTCACTCGCCTACCCCGATCCGCCGCGCGCTCATCGCACCACCGCTCGGACCTTCAAGAGCGCGCCGTCGGCCCCCACCACTTCGACTTCCGCGCCCACAGGCAAGTCCGGCCCCGCGACCAGCCACTGCCCGTCGCCGACCCGCGCCTTGCCGCGGCCGTTAACGATGGCTTCGACCAGCACATAGTGCTGGCCGACCATCTGCTCACCACGCCGGCTCAACGTTCGGGCGGCCGGATCGTCGCCGCGTGCGAGACGCCCGCGCACGACTTTCCAGTACAGCAAACACGAGGCGAACGCGAGAACCACAAACACGATCGCCTGGGGCAACGCACCGAGCCCCGGCAGCACCCAGGTCACGATGCCCATCACCGCCGCAGCAATCCCGATCCACAGCAGGAAGAAGCCGGGCGCCAGAACCTCGCCCGCGATCAGGATCAACGCCAGCACCCACCACCAGTAATGCAACGGTACGCCCCACATACTCTGCCTTCCTCAACCTGATCAGGATCATTCCCCAGCGACGGCACTACCAAATTTTTGGGTCATTCTGGGGCCACCCGCGTTGTTTGCGGGCGGAACCCGGAATCCAGCTTCACAGAGCCGTGAAACCTGGATTCCGGATTCGGCCTGCGATGAAACCGCAGGTCGCTCCGGAATGACGACAGCCTGATCGACCCCATCGCCTCAGCGAGGCTGTGCCGCCGACGCATTCTTCGCCAATACTTCCTTGCCGATCTCGGCGATGCCAGCCATCGACGACAGGATGCCCGAAGCTTCAAACGGCAGCATCAACATTTTCTGGTTGGGCGAATCGGCCATCGCCTTCAACGCCTCCACGTACTTGGTCGCCACGAAATAGTTGATGGCGTTCAAGTTGCCGGCTGAAATCGCATCCGACACCAGCTGCGTGGCCTTGGCTTCCGCCGCGGCCAGACGCTCCCGCGCCTCGGCTTCACGGAACGCGGCTTCCTTCTTGCCTTCGGCCGCGAGGATGGTCGACTGCTTCTCGCCGTCTGCCTTCAGGATAGCGGCCTGCTTGAATCCTTCAGCATCGAGGATATTGGCGCGCTTCTCGCGCTCGGCCTTCATCTGGCGCGCCATCGCGTCGACCAGATCCTTGGGCGGGCTGATGTCCTTGATCTCGATGCGGTTGACCTTGACGCCCCACGGATGGGTCGCCTCGTCGACCACTTTGAGCAGCCGCGCGTTGATCTCGTCGCGCTTGCTGAGCGACTCATCGAGATCCATCGAGCCCAACACCGTACGGATGTTGGTCATCACCAGCGCCAGTGATGCCTGCTCCAGATTGGCAACTTCGTATGCGGCTCTCGACGCATCCAGCACCTGGTAGAACACCACCCCGTCCACGCGCACCACCGCATTGTCCTTGGTGATCACGTCCTGCGAGGGCACCGCCAGCACCTGCTCCATCATGTTCATCTTGCGGCCGACCGCGTAGATGAACGGCATCAGGAAATGCAGGCCCGGCGCCAACGTGCTCGTGTACTTCCCGAACCGTTCCACCGTCCACTCGTAGCCCTGCGGCACGATCCGCACCCACTTTGCCAACACGATCACCGCCACCACCACGATGACTACCGCAAGCACGATCGCCATGGATCGGTTCCCTTTCCAAAGTTCGGCGCAGTATAGCCATTCGTGCAACCTCCCTCCCCCAGGGAGGGAGATTCAGATCCTCGGTGCCGGTAACGACACCGCCACGCGCAGCCCGCCGTCCTCGCGATTGGCCAGCACGATCCGTCCCCCATGGGCTTCGACGATTTCACGCGCCAGCGCCAGTCCGAGACCGGTCCCCGAGCGCTTGGTGGAATAAAACGGCAGCAGCGCCTGCGCCAGCACCGTGCCGCTCATGCCGGGGCCGCGATCGGCGACTTCGATGCGCCAGCTTTGCGGCACGTGGCTGATCGCCAAAGTGACCTCGTCGTCGGCACTACCCGATTCGTGCGCGTTCTTGATCAGGTTAATCAGCACCTGCTCGATCTGCGCGGCGTCGAATTGGCCCGCGTCGGGCGGCACGTCACCGACGAGACGAAACTCGCAATGCATCCGCAGCGAATCCAGAAACGAGGCCCAATCAACGGGTGCCTGATTCGGCTGCGGCAGCTTCGCAAAGCTCGCATAGCCGGCGGTGAAAGAGTGCAGGTGCCGCACCCGTTCGCCGATGCCTTCAAACACCTTGGGCAGCCGTTCCAGGTCGCGGCGCCGCGCCAGCTCCGCGCCCGAATGCGCCAACGACGAAATCGGCGCCAGCGAATTGTTGAGTTCGTGGCTGATGACGCGGATCACGCGTTTCCACACCGCGACTTCCTGTCTCGACAATTCTCGGGTCATGCGCTGGACCAGGTACAACTGGTGCGGGCGCCCCTGCAAACGGAAATCGCGCCGCGACAGGTGGAAATACTCCTCGTCGTTGCCCATCTCGACGCCGAAGAGACTGTCCTCGCTTGCGGTCAACGCTTGTCGCATCGGCTCAGGGCAGGCGTCGAGCAGTTCCTCGAAACTCATGCCCACCGGGCTTTTGCCGTCGTTGAACAGGTGCCGCGCGGCAAGGTTCGCATACACGATGCGATCGCCGGTGTCGGTCAGCACCAACGCGGTCGGCGAATGTTGTACCACGGTGTCCAGCAGCAGCTCCCGCTGGACGATGTTCTGGCGCTGCTCGCGCAACGCATGTCCAAGCTCGTTGTGCGCTTCGATCAGCTGGCCCAGTTCATCGCGGCGGCGGGTACGTAGCGAAATGCTGAAGTCGCCGTCGCGGTAACTTGCGACGCTGCCCGACAATGCACGCAGAAGCCGACGGATCGGCTGCATCGAGGCATGCGCCGCCCACGCCACCGGCAGCAGACACAACAGAATCGTGGCACTCACCGCCAGCCACACGCTGCCGATCCATGCCGTCAGTGCCGCCGCCAGCAATGCCGCGACAACCGCCGATGCGACCAGCAACAGCGCAAGTTTTCCTTCGAGGGAGGAGAGCCGCATGGAAGTCCGGGAACGGAGAACGGGGGAACGGGGGAACGGGGGAACGGGGGAACGGCAAAGAGCGTAAACGCCGCGACCTTCGGAATCACCCCCTTCGGCACGAAGGGGGTCGCGCCGGAGGCACGGGGGGATGCCGTGCCGCTCGGCCCAAAAGCCATCCCCCTCGATCCCCCTTCCTCCGGAAGGGGGAGGGCAAACTCAACTTTCGGTCGGAATTCCGTACCGTTGCATCCGCCTGTACAACGCCTGCCGCGACAAGCCCAGCGTCCGCGCGGCACGGCTGATCACGCCACCGGCCTTGGCGAGCGCACCCTCGATAGCCTCGCGCGATGGATCGTCGAGATTGCGCGCCGCAGGAACCGCCGAGGCCGGCAGCCCCAAGTGTTCCAGCGTGATTTCATCGTGGCCGCACAACAGCTTGGCGCGGTCGATTGCGTTCTTCAACTCGCGCACATTGCCGGGCCACGTGTACGCGACCAGGGCTTCGCGAGCATCATCCGAAAGCACGGCGGCGGCGTCGAGGAAATGCTCGGCCAGCGGCAGCACGTCCTCGCTGCGTTCGGACAGTGGCGGCAGCGCGATCTCGATGGTATTGAGGCGGTAATACAGATCTTCGCGGAATTTGCCGTTGCGGATCATCGCGGCGATATCCGCGTTGGTCGCGCTGATCACGCGCACCTTGACCTTGCGGGTGCGGGTCGAACCCAGCCTCTCGAACTCGCCCGATTCCAGCACCCGCAGCAGCTTCATCTGCCCGGCCGCCGGCAGGTTGCCGATCTCGTCGAGGAACACGGTCCCGCCATTTGCGGCTTCGAAACGCCCCTCGCGCGCGCGCGCCGCGCCGGTGAACGCGCCGGCCTCGGCGCCAAACAGTTCGGCCTCGATCAATTCGCTCGGCAACGCACCGCAGTTCACCGTGACCAGTGGCTTGTCTCGCACTGCCGAATTGGCGTGCACGATCTCAGCAATGCGCTCCTTGCCGGCGCCGTTGGGACCGGTGATCAGCACCGGCACTTCCGCGCGCGCGACCCGACAAGCCAGTTCGAGTACCCGCAGCATTTCGTCGGACGCGAACACGACGCCGCGCAAATCGTGATCGCGTTCCAGCACCTCACGCCGGCGGCGGCGCGTGACCCGCGTGTTCTCGGCGACGCGCGAGCTCTCGGACAATTCCAGCAGGTTCTCGACCGTCGCCAGCAGCTTGGCGTCGTCCCAGGGTTTGGACATGTAGTCCGCCGCTCCGGCCTTCACCAGTTGCACCGCGGTTTCGAGGTGCGACCAGCCGGTCAGGAGGATCACCGGCAGGTCGGGATGGCGCGCACGGATCGCCTGGAACAGCGCAACGCCCTCCTGCCCCGAAGTCGTATCCGCGCTGAAATTCATGTCAGCGATCACCACGTCCACCTGCCCACGCGCCAGCAACGCCAGCCCCTCCTCCGGCGTCGCCGCGGTCAGCGGACGGATTTCGTTGAGCGACAGCAGCAGCGACAGCGCGTCGAGCACTGCCGACTGGTCGTCGATGATCAGGACAGTGCGCATGGCTCTCGTCGCAGGTGCAGATGTATTTGATATTTCATTCCAGAATCCGGCGCGCCAAACCATGTGCGGCTTGCGCCAACCGATCATCGTTGGTCCACAACGCCTCGCAGCGATGGTGCTGGGCACACGCAAGGTGCAATGCGTCGGGCGTTTTCAATCCGAATCGTGCGCGAAGTTGCGCGGCTTGCAGGTATATCTGCTCCTGCATCGTCAGGGACTCGAACGACTCGAATATTTCCGTGTAGGCCCGTTGCAGAACGGGATCTCCACGTTTGATCGGCCCCACCAGGCATTCGAACTTCACCAGCGGCGATACGGCAAACCTCGCGTCCCGTTTTTTTGCCAGCGCGCCGGCCACAACCTTCCCCCAGCGTTGATGGCGCTCAACGAGGTAGATCACGAGACAGGTATCGAGATAGATCAGTCCCACGATGCACGGGTCTCCCTGATGTCGGCTTCGATCTCCTTCACGCTGCGCCTCGCGTAGTCCGGAAGCGGGTGTTGTTCCAGCCAATCGAGAATGGCTTGCGCGTTGCCGCCGGTCAGCGTCTTGCGGCGGCTTCCGTGTATTGGTACCAGTTTCGCCACCGGTTCGCCACGATTGGCGATCACGACTTCCTCGCCGGCCTGTGCGGACTTGATCAATCGGGACAAGCTGTTCTTGGCTTCAAGAATGTTCGTTTGCATGGCGTACCTCGATCGGAAAGGCAAACTTGGCTATATTGTATAGCCATATCTGTCCAGATTCTA
The DNA here is from genome assembly GCA_050737995.1 of Rhodanobacteraceae bacterium. Taxonomy (GTDB): domain Bacteria; phylum Pseudomonadota; class Gammaproteobacteria; order Xanthomonadales; family Rhodanobacteraceae; genus 66-474. The sequence continues at coordinate 2,827 of JBOHYR010000001.1, read as the reverse complement.
TACACTTCTTGTCGCCACCACCGGGGGCACGTTTGACGCGCGCAACGCGGGCGCCAGTACGGACAGCTGCCCCAGCAACCACAGCACCACCGCACCGACCGGCAGGTACCACAACGGCAGGCGTGGCAATTCGTAGTGTTTCATCAGCAGCAGGTTCAGGCCGATTGCCAGGAGTACGCCGATTACGACGCCGAAGGTGACGATCAGAAAGTTCTCGGCCTGGAAATAGCGAAGAATATCCGCGCGAGTAGCCCCGATCGCGCGACGGATGCCGATGCTGCGCGTGCGCCGCTGCACCCAGAAATTGGCGAGACCCGTGATGCCGATCGCGGTGACGAACAGCAGCCCGAGCGCCGAGGCGATCAACAAACCGATCATGGTGGTGTCGCGCTGGAAATACTGCGCACGGATTTGGGTATACGTCTCCACATACTTCGGGTTGATGAAGCGGCCGGGACCGAGCTTGAGCAGCGCTGCCTTCGCATCTTTCAGGATTCGCGCCCGATCCCGTGGCGCGCTGCGCATCACGTAGAACACTCCGGTACTTTCCGCCAACTGCGGCCAGATCATGGTGTCGTAGTTCCTGCCGGCACCATGCAGGTTGGGCGCCAACAAGGTACCCACGATGCCGACCACGCGAATGATGTGGTGGCCCACGTACAGTTCCTTGCCGAGCGCGTTCTGCCCTGGCCACAGATGTTGCGCCAACGCGCTGCTGATGATCGCGACCGATGGGTTTTTCTGTCCCAGCACGTATTCGTCGGGTTTGAAATCGCGGCCTGCGACCAGATGCAGACCCAGAGTCGCGATCAAACCGGGCGAGCCGTCGTAAACACTTGGCTCGATGCAGCCCGTTCCATGTATCGACACCATTTGCATGGCCCGATCCAGCGCCTGCTGGCTTGGGCAGGTTCCGTAGGAAGACTCGTTCTTGTCCAGGGGCAGCGCGAAACGCACCTCGGCCGCGGATTTGACGCCGGGTATCGCCCGCAATGCCGCCAGATCGACCTGATGCTGCGCCCAGTCGGCCTGCTCCAGGTCGGCCTTGTGTTGCGCCGCCCACGGTTCGGCGTCGCTGCCGATGAATCGGCTGTGGATCACTGACAACTGATTCTCGGCGATGCCGGTGGGCAGCGAAATCTGCTGCACGCGCTGCGCGATCATGAAGGCGACGTTGCACACGATCGCGCAGGTCAAGGCGACTTGCAGCGTCAACAGCACCACGGTGAGCTTGTGATGACGCAGCGTCGCAAGGATCGGACGGATTTGCATGGTCAGCCTCGCGATTTGTTTGATTCGTCATCCCGGCGCAGGCCGGGATCCATGCGCTCTTCCGTCCCTGTCACTGGATCCCGGCCAATCCATGGCCGGGATGACGGCATAAAAAAAATTCCAGCGTTCACAGCGTCTTCAACTGCAATGCCGGCGGCACCCGGCAGGCGCGCCACGCGGGCAAAAGCCCGGCCAGTACGCTCGCGACGATCGCAAGCGCCACAGTACCGATCAGCGTTGACGGGTCCATGTTTGCCAGATGCGCATAGTCATCGGGACGCTGGCGGATGCTCCACAATCCGATTTGAGCAATGCCCAACCCGAGCAAACCACCGGCGGTGCCGATCAGCGCGGACTCGATGCCGAATTGCACGAAGATGTCGCGTTTTCGTGCACCCATCGCGCGTCGCACACTGATCTCGCCGCTGCGGCGCAGGAACTTGGCCAGCAGCAACGCCACGATGTTGAGCGTGGCGACGCCAAGAAAGCCGAGCGCCAGCCACATCTGCAGCTTCAAGTCGTCGGGCACGAGATTTTCATGCTGCAGCCAACCCATCAGGCTGTACAGCTTCGCGTTGGTGGGCGGACGCTGGAACCGGCCCAGTGACTTCTGCTCGGCAGAATAGTCGACCAGGAACTGCCCGTACGCGCGCACCTGCGCCGGCGTATCCAGTTGCACCCAGAATTGCAGCCACGTGGTGCTCGGGTCGCGCAGGTTGTCGCCGTTGGAATCGCTCCACCCTGATACATTGCCGCTGATCGAGACGTTCTTGTTGGCCACCGCCACCGACAGCGGCAGGAAGAACTGGTCTGCGTCACTGTAAAAGCTGGCCGATGCATCGGCATAGAACAAGGGGCTCGGCGCCCAGTCGGTGGTCACGCCAGTCACCCGGAACCCGTGCGGCACGCCCCACTCGGGGCCAAGGCGCACGGTTTGTCCGACGGGATTTGCGCCGCCGAACAACTTGCGCGCCAGCGATTCCGTCAGCACGATCACGTGTGCACCGGACTCGTCATCCTCGGCAGTCCAGCCGCTGCCCTCGACGAAGTGCAAGCCGAACATCGCAAAAAAATCCCGCGTGGTGAATCGGCCATCGGCGAAGAACGGCTGCAAGTCCGGCCTTTGCGGCCACAGCAGCGGGTTCGTGCCCGTCATCGCTGCTTGCCGCACGCCGCGATGCGCATGCAGCAGTGCCATCGCATCCTGCCAGGTCAGATTCTGGTTCGGGTTGGTGCCCAGCGGATCGGTTCTGTAATTGATCGGCAACGGATCGAGATGCGGCGTATACAAATGCGCGCTGCGCCCCGGCAGCGGATCCTGCGTCATCACGTGCAACACCGTGATCATCGTCATGCTGGCACCGATGCCGAGCCCGATCGCCAGCACCATCAGGCCGGTCAGGACCGGCGTGCGCTTCAGGCTGCGCAGGGCGAGGTCGATGTAATAACCGAACATTTCACTCACTCCATCGCTCGTTCCCCTCTCCCATCGGGAGAGGGTGCCGCGAAGCGGCGGATGAGGGTCCGGCGTTCGCGTAATGTGTTCGCAAGACCC